>JBGPLH010000030.1:0-17754 GCA_041486365.1 Thermodesulfobacteriota bacterium
GCCGAGCCCATCGACTGGCGACAGGTCGCGCCGGGAACCCGCGTGCGGCTGAAACGGTTCGGCGCCGAGGGCGAGCTCGTCGAGGGACCCGACACGTCGGGGCGCGCGCAGATCCGGGTTGGCGGGAAGCGCCTCGTCATCCCGGCCCGCGACCTCGCCCTCGCGGAGGCGTCGGCGTCCGCGAAACGTGAGCCCTCCGGGGCACGGCGCCCCGAACCGCGCTGGACCGATGACGTGGAACGCCCCTGGGCGAACACCCTCGACGTGCGCGGATTGCGCACGGAGGAAGCGCTGGCGAAGCTCGTCTACTTTCTCGATGGGCTCTACGCGTCCACAGAGAAGACTGCGTTCCTCGTGCACGGACACGGGACCGGCGCCCTCAAGACGTCGCTCCGCGCGTACCTGGGCGAGTGCCCTTACGTCGCATCGTTCCAGGCAGCCGATCCGCATCGGGGCGGGGATGGTGTCACCGTGATCCGGCTCCGCGAATAGCTCTCGCGATCATCACGCCCGCGTCCGGGCGCCCTTCAGCGGGATCGCGCGGCCGGTCTCCGTCCAGGCGCATCCGGATCGCGAAAGCCCAGCACGCGCAGCGGCTCGTCGCCGAGGCGGATCCGCACGGTCGCCCCGAAGGGGATAGGACGGGAAACGTGCGGGCCGTCGATGAAGATCCGCGCGTGGCCGAAGTGGTTCTGGATCTCGAGTCTGTCCCCCGCACCAAGGATCCCCTTCCGGAAGCGGCATTCCCGCCCGCGTCCCTGGTAGGGCTCGCGGACGACGAACTGGAATCGCTTTGCCTCCAGGGGAAGCTTCCGTCCTCCCGCCGACCCGACCGCGGCGCGCGATCCGGCCGGTGGCCCGATCCACACACCGGAGCTGCGCTGTTCCTCCCGGTGCTCCCCCACGCGGAGGCTGTAGCGGGCCATCGCCGCGGGATTCTCATGGGCGTAGAGAACGTCGTTCAGCGCGGGCTGCGGCACCTTCTCGCCATCGACCTCCGCACGGAGGCGCTGAAAGACCGTCGCCGGGAGATCCGAGTGAACGAGCCGGGTGAGCATGCGATCGGCCGTTGTGCGGGTGGCGCCGCAGAAAAACCCCACGCTGTCCTTCGGCGCGGAATTCACGCCGAGCATCGGGACATCGCGGACGCTGTGCGCCGCCGAGATGAAGGTGCCGTCGCCACCCACGACGACCACGAGATCGTAGAGGCACTCGTCGAATGGGGTGCCTCGATCGATCCGATCGACCGCTGCGCCCAGCCTCTCGAGCGACTTCTGCACCACCTCGAGTGTGCGGTGGTGCTCCCGGTGACTCGCGAGGATCCCGCGGACCCGCAGATCGCCCTGCGCGACGAGCCGCTCGAAACCTGGATCCTTCTGGTCCACGGCGTAGGTCTCGTACGCGCTTCGCTTCGTCACGATGAGGACGCGCCGCAGTATCATGATTGCTCCGCACCCGCTCCCACCGGGGGGGCCAGGATCGACCCAATCGGCCGTCCGTCGATCCCCGCCGCGGGGCGGATCCCGAGCAGCACGCAGATCGTCGGGTTCACGTCCACCGCACGGGCGACGCTCATCCGCGCCCCGTGCCGGAGGCCCGGACCCGCCGCGACGAGGATCCCGTCCATTCCCGGCGTGCCGGGCGGATAGCCGTGCCCGCCCTGCCGATCCCGTGGGGCGGGTTCCGACGGGCCCGACGGGT
This sequence comes from Thermodesulfobacteriota bacterium, assembly GCA_041486365.1. GTDB lineage: Bacteria > JAUYMQ01 > JAUYMQ01 > JAUYMQ01 > JAUYMQ01 > JBGPLH01. Next base: position 1,702 of record JBGPLH010000030.1, read on the forward strand.
CCTCCGAGAAGTACACGCCCGGATCAGCGACCGCCACGAAGTCCCCCACGCGACCCTCCGCCTGCGCCCGCCATTCCGGCGGAAGCTCCTCCCGCGCGTAGAGCCGGTATCCCTTCTCGGACAGCAGCGCCCGCCGCGCCCGATCCTGCTCCCAGGGTGCGTCCAGGTACACGTGTGACACGGCCCCCGCACTCGCCACGATCCCCGGGATCCCCGCCGACTTCAGAACGCGAGCGAGGTTCACCACGCGGCGCAGCCGGATGAGCCCGTGATCCGAGACGATTACCAGCGTGATGCGATCGGCGAGTCCCCGGCGTGAGAGCCCCCCCTCCAGCCGCGCCAGTGCGCGGTCCGTCTCCTCGAGCCGTTCGACCGCCTCGGGTGAATCCGGGCCGTGCTTGTGCGCCGCCTCGTCGCTCCCCTGGAACCAGGCCAGGATGAGGCGCGGCCGCACAGGCGCCGGGAGCGAGAGCCAGTCGAGAATCCGCTCCACCTTCTCGCCCTCCCCCGTGTGGCGATCGAAGCGCATCGAGTAGCTCGGAAGGGTGCCACGCCACTTCCCCTCGCTCAGGGCCCACATGACCACGCCCGCCTTCACTCCCTGCCGCTCGGCGGTAACCCAGATCGGCTCGGCGCGCAGCCAGGACGCCTCGCGCTCCTTTTCGAAGCGTCCGCGCTTACGGTCGAGGAACTTGTTACTCACGATACCGTTCTTGTCCGGAAAGACCCCCGTGGCGATTGTGGCGTGGGCGGGGAAGGTATTCGACGGGAAGGGGGGCGACAGACGCGGCGCGAAGACGCCGCGGCGGGCGAGCGCATCGAGCGTGGGCGTGCGCGCGTGGCCGAGGAGATCGGCTCCGACGCCGTCCAGCGAAATCAGGATGACCGTTCGATCGGTCGGAACCGCTCCCCCGGCCGCGGCCCCCGCGGGAGGAAGCGGGAACCACAGGGCGGCCAGGAGGGCGAGGGCGCGGATCGCGGGCTTCATCCCCGAGCTTTCATGAAAGGGAAACGGGCCTCAGCGTGCGCCCGCGGGACCGTGGGGTCACGGCGCATCATGATAGGCGAGCGACGGAAGGTGAGCAACGGGCACCGGAGGGTGCCGGAGGTTCCCGGCAAAGCCGGGGCCGACAGGATCTGATTTGCTGCCCCCGGCAAAGCCGGGGCCGAGTGGAATCAGGAGAGGCCGACCCCCCCGGATCGGCCTCTCCGTCGGTCGTGGCCTCGACGATCCCCCCTTGTCGCCGGCATGTGGACCCGGCGGCGCGTCACCGAAGGGGGATCTCAGCCACGGCTTTTCGCTGCTGTCTTCACGGCGATGAACACGTGCTGTCCTTCGCGCTCGACGAGGAGCAGCACTGAGCCGTCCTTGCGCTCGCCCCGCACGGCAGAAACGAACTCGGCCGCGTTCTTCACCGGCTTCTGGTCGACTTCTCGGACCACGTCGCCCCGGTGGATTCCGGCGTCGTCCGCCGGGCTTCCCGGGGTTACCTCCGCGACGACGACCCCTTGCCGGCTCTGGATGCCCAACCCGCTTGCGATTTCCGGCGTGAGGTCCTGCACAGAGAGGCCGAGCCTCGCCTCGCTCGACTCCCCCTTATCCTCCCGGGCAACCTGCTCCTCGGCGAGCCGGCCCACCTTTACCGTGAAGGTCTTCGGGCTACCCTCGCGCAGGATCTTCACCTCCACCTTCCTGCCGATCGGGGTGTTCGCGACGAGGAGCGGGAGATCGTGGCTTTCCTGGATGGGTTTGCCGTTGAAGGAGACTATCACGTCACCGTGCTGCAATCCGGCCTCGTCCGCCGGGCCGCCTGCCGTCACGTCGGCCACCAGCGCGCCCTGCTTGCCTTGAAGGCCGAAGTGCCCCGCCATCTCCGGCGTGAGGTCCTGGATCGCAACGCCGAGCCATCCGCGGGAGACGCCGCCCTTCGTCTTGAGCTGCTCGACAATCGATTTGGCGAGGTTCACCGGGATCGCGAATCCGATTCCCTGCCCGCCCGCCACGATCTGCGCGTTGATCCCGATGACCTCGCCCTGGAGATTCAGAAGCGGCCCGCCGGAGTTACCCGGGTTGATCGAGGCATCGGTCTGGATGAAGTCGTCGTAGGGGCCCTCCAGGGCCCGCCCCTTGGCGCTGATTATTCCCGCCGTGACCGTGTGATCCAGCCCGAAGGGATTGCCCACCGCCACGACCCAGTCCCCCACCCGCGCCTTGTCGGAGTTGCCGAGCTTCACCGCTGGAAGCGGCTTGCCGGAGTCAACCTTCACGAGCGCCAGATCGGTCTTCGGATCTCGCCCGACCACCTTCCCTTTGAGCTCTCGCTTGTCGGAGAGCCGGACGGTGATTTCGTCGGCGTCGTCCACCACGTGGTTATTGGTGAGAATGTAACCGTCGGAGGAGATGATCACGCCCGAGCCCTGGCCGCGTTGCCGCTGGGGGGCCTGCGGGACCTGGAACTGCTTGAAGAACTCGCCGAAGGGTTCGCCTGGGCCGAAGGGGGAGGGCATGCGGAAGCTCATCCCTTTCACGGTTTTCGACACAACGATGTTCGTGACGCTCGGGGCGACCTGCTCTGCCAGATCGGCGAAGGATCCGGGCGCGCCCGATGGAACCGCCGGTGCTGTGGCGGGCGGTGGCGCGTGGGGCGTCAGGGGGATGACAGGCGCCGCCTGAGCCCGGGACTGCGCGCAGGCTCTGGGCGCGCGGGCAGTCATCCAGGCGCCGAGCCCGAAACCCGCAACCAGGGTGAGAACTACCGTGAGAATCCACAGTCCGCTTCGCCCACGGCGAGGGTCTTTCGGCAGGTATTCCTGGGGCGCGGGCGCGCTTGGGTTGCCGTCCATGGCCTGTTCTTCGACCTCCGTTCCCTGTGCGGGAACTTAGTGGAGCGTGGCGTGTGCCCGCTCCCGCATGATCTCGATTTCCAGACGCGTCGCCTTGGCGCGCGGCCGGAAGAAAAACCGGACCGTATGCCCACAGACCTGGCAGCGCTTGTAGTAGAACGTCTCCCCGTCCTCGACCTGAACTCCCCCAACCCGCTTGCGGTTCTCCTCCACGCAGCAGGGGGAGGACGCGAGAGGGGAGACGATCCGCCGAGGATACTGGATACGGGCCGCTTCCCTGTCCGTGTATTCGACGATGCTCATCAGACTCCCCCGAATCAACCCGCCGGGGCCGCCAACTCGGGAAAGGGGAGGCCACCGCGCGGGTTGGGTCCCAGCCTAGAGGGGGGGAATTAGAGGCCCGTGAGTCTGCAGTTAGAAGACTCTAAACGCGGGCGGGGCCCGTCACGGCCCCTTGAGGACATACCCCACCCCCCGGACCGTCTGGAGGAGCTTGGACTCGAAGGGCTTGTCGATCTTGTTCCGCAGATAATTCACGTACACGTCGATCACGTTCGTGTCGCTGTCGAAGTGCACGTCCCAGACGTGCTCCGCGATCATGGTCCGCGTGAGCACCTTCCCCGCGTTGCGCATGAAGTACTCGAGGAGGCTGTACTCCTTCGCGGTGAGGTCGATGGGGACGCCGGCCCGCAGGACCTTGCGCGAGAGCAGGTCCATTCGCAGGTCTCCCAGCTCGAGCACCGTGGGCTGATCGCTCTTCCCTCGGCGGAAGAGCGCACGCACGCGGGCGAGCAGCTCGGCGAACTCGAAGGGCTTCGTCAGGTAATCGTCGGCCCCGCTGTTGAGTCCCTGCACCTTGTCGTTCACCGCGTCCTTCGCGGTGAGCAGGATGACGGGCGTCGCCACGCCGGACCCGCGCAGGTGCCGGAGCACGCCCAGCCCGTCGCACTTCGGGATCATCCAGTCCAGGATAACCACGTCGTAGTCGTTGGTCTCAGCGAGGAAGATCGCCCTCTCGCCGTCGGGGGCCACGTCCACCGCATAACCCTCCTCCTCGAATCCCTTCCTGACGAAGCTCGCGACCTTGCGCTCGTCCTCCACCACCAGGATTCTCAAGGAATTCCTCCCGCTGCCCATGCCCGTTCGGGTGCGCTGCTCAGGAGCGCCGAGGCGTCCGCCCAGGGCGTTTCGCAGGGGCGCCCCTCCGCGTGCAGGTACCGCGATCGGTCCGGTTCCGACTCATGCAGGGCGATCAGGCTTCCCGATCGCGTGCCGTAGCTCTCCCCATGGATGCAGACGCGCTCGAGCAGGTTCTCGCCGGCGTGATCGCGGAGCGTGCCCTCGAGTCGCGTGAAAGTCTCCTCGACCGATCGAAGATTCTGCAGGTTTCCGAGGCGCTCGCGAATGCGCATGGTCTTAGGATCCCCCTCGAGATCCATCCCGTGGTTCGTGATCACGTGGAGGCCAGGGGCCACCGGCGCGACCGCCGCTTCCGGACCGTAGACGACGAGGCCGGCCCCGTCCGGGCCGGCGCAGTAGAGGTGGAACCCGTTGTAAGTCCGCGGGGGGAGCGCGCTGAATGCCTCGAGCGTGCATGATACCGTGGGCCCGCGAAGCGCCTGCAGCGTCGCTTCCCCGCGTGACCGCCTGGAGGGATCGCGCGGCTCCCCGTCGGGGCGGTTCGTCAGCCCCGCGAAGAGGCCTCCCTCTCCCACCCCGATCCAGGTCCCGCCCGCCACCTCGTCCCGCGGACCCACGATTCGCGGTGCCGCGGAGAGAAGCCGCGGCGCGGAGGCCGGGCGCGCGTAGAACTCGTCCCGGTTGGCGGCCGCGATCAACGGGTATCCCGGAACGAGACGATCGAGCACGATGAGGGTGCACATGAGCGGATCCCCTGGGTCAGGCGGGATTATAGGAAGCGCCCGGGGGGACCCGCAACGCGGGGGACCTCAGGGGGTTCGGGCCTGGCGGCGGAGATGCTGGCGGTTGAGGCGGCTCTTGAACTTCTCGAGCTGCTTCAGGAGGTCCTCCACCGCCGCGTGGAGCGCCGGCATGAGATCAGGGCCCTTTTCCTTCGCTGTGAGGGTCTTCTGGGGGAAAGAGAGGATCAGGGACGCGATGAAGACGTCCTTGTGCGTCTGGTGCTCCACGTTTGCGCGAAGCTGGACCGCATCCTCCGGAAAGGACCGCGTGAATCGGGACAGCTTCCGGGCCTTGGTCTCTACGAAACGTTCGACCGTGGCCGTGGGCTGGATCCCCTTGTAGTTGACCTGGATGATCATCCGAACAATCCGGGGAGGCCCGTCAGGAGGGCTTGTGCGACCCGCGGAGCACCTTGAGCGGGACCCTGGGCTTCTCGTGCTCGAGCACCTGGAGCACCTTCTCCGGCCGCTCGCCGGAGCGACGCATCTGCCGGAGATCCTCTTCCACGTACACGCGTGTGGTCTCTATGCCGTAGTACGAGAGGATCGCCCGAACCTGGGGAAACTTCCTCTCGATGCTCGTTTTCACCGACTCGAACCCTCGTTCCGCGGCACGCGCACGCTCCCAGAAGGCGAGTGGGTTGATGTCGAAGAAGCGCGCGTCCTGCTCCTGCGGCTCGATCAGGAGGATGTCCCCCTTGAAGTTCACGTCGTCAACGTACTTGCGGATGCCCACCATGAGCCGCGAGTGCAGCAGCGTGCGAAAAACCTGATTCAGCACGGTACGCACTCCGCGGTCGGCGAGGCGCGTGCCGCGTGTGGTCACGAACTCGGTCCGCCCGTTCGCCTTACGCTCTTCGATCTCGACACGGTTGTGGAACGGGCGGAAGGGGTTGTAGCAGATGATGAGATCGGCGCCGTGGTCGATCGCGATGTCGATGTTGGCCGTGTGTCGCACGCCGCCGTCCACGTAGTCGATGCCCTTGATCCGCGCCGGCTTGTAGAAGCCGGGGAGGGCCGTGGAGGCCTGCACAGCCTGCGATACGGGAATGTCATGCACCTCGTCGTGGCCGAAGACAACCCGCTCCGCGGTATCGAGATTCATCGCCGTGATGTAGAGCTCCTTGCCGCGCTGCCTGTACAGCTCGCGGAAGTCGTTGGGCAGCTTGTTCTTGGCCATGTTGCTACGCAGGTAGCGCTCGATCTGGATGTTGTCGAAGATGCCCGAGGGTATCCCGTAGAAGAGCGACGGAGCGCGACGGCTAGGCGTCACGACCTTCGCCACCTCCTTCAACATCGTCTCGAAGTTCGTGTAGGTCGGATCCTTCACGAAGCGACGGAAGGCGTCGTACACCTCGCCCGGCATCGAAGGTATCGCCCGGAGGAGGTCGTAGAAGAGCGAGGGGAAGAAGAGGCCGTACTGCGCGGCCAGGCGCATCGGGCGGCCGAACCATTCGCTGAAGTTGGGGTAGTAGAAATCCAGGGGGCGGAGCTGGCTGAACTTGCGCGAGGTGCCGTCGAGGCTCTTGAGCATCTCCTCGGGGGTCACACCCCCGGCGAGCGGGGTGGCAAGAAGCGCCCCGGCTGACAGACCCACGTAAATGTCGAAGTCCGTGACCTTCCGATTGACCAGGAAGTCGTTGAACGCCTTGAGCCCCCCCACCTTGAAGGCGCCGCCTGAAACCGCTCCGCCGGCGAGAACCAGGGCTATCTTGGGATTGCGCTTCTTCTTCGAGAGATCGCTTTTCTGGACGATGGAGATGCCCATCAACGCCCTTTCCTTGAAGAAGACCTCGACCCCGGCTGTGCCCTGACCGGGCCGTTTCCTAGCCCGCCGCCGCCCCCGGAGTCACCCTGAATCGCCTGCGGTCACCTGTCCCCGAACCACCTCTCCGAAACCCCAGCGATGCTTCGGGAAAGCCGGCATCCGGCAGGTATTTGCCTCACAACAGCCTGAAAATAAAAGGCTTTATGCAGACCCAGGCAGCCTAGAAGATCGTCCCGGAATTGTCAACATCTATTGCGCTCCGTGTCAAGAATGACTCTGTCCTGCGTCCCACGGTCAGGCATGCTTCTCTCCTTGATTTTCGGAGAGACGGGCTCGGCTCTTGAGGATACCGTTCTTCCCGAAAGGCGTCTTTCGTTCATCCAAATGAAAGGGCCCGCGCGCGGCGGGCCCCTTCACAGGACTTCTCGAAGCGACTGTACAGGGCGAGGCTGCTGCCGGGTCAATAGGGTGCTTGGCCCCCGCCCGGAGGCGGTGCCGCCTGTGCCGGAGCGCCTCCCTGGTTCCCCGGGAGGATGTCGAGCGTCACCCGTCGGTTCTGCTGCCAGGCTGCCGGCGTGTTCTCGGACACGAGCGGCTGGCTCTCGCCGTAGCCCATGGCCTGGATCCGGGCCGGGTTGACACCGGCCTGCACCAGGGCGTTCTTCACGGCATCCGCGCGTCGCTGAGAGAGCTGCATGTTGTAGGACTCGGAGCCGCGGTCGTCCGTGTGTCCCTTCACGATGACCGTCGTGCTCTGATCCTCGTTGATGACGCCTGCAATCTTGTTGAGCTTCTCGTAGGCGCCCGGCTTCAGCGTGGAGGAGTCCGTATCGAACAGGAAATCGCCCGCCAGGCTCACGACGAGCCCCTGGGTCTGCGCATTCCGGCGCACGATCATGTCCTGCAGCTCCTGGTCGCGGCGGTAGGACTCCGCCTCGATGCGCTTCAGCTGCTTTTCCTGGCGTGACATCGCGTAGCCAATCGCGCCCCCAGCCAGGGCGCCGATGCCGGCGCCGATCGCCGTGCCCGCGCCCACGTTACCCGTCTGGCTGCCGATGATGGCGCCCGTTCCCGCTCCGAGCAGACCGCCGAGGACGGCTCCCTTCCCGGTTGTGCCTCCGGGAAAGCCCTGTCCCTCCTGACATCCCGCCGAGACGATTGTGACGGATAGCAGCATCACCATGGCGACCCGTGCAGATTTCATGTGCTCCTCCTTGTCGAGGGGCGCCCTGCCGGTGTGGCCGGCCGCGGAGGCGGCCTGCGGCATCGATGGCGCGCCCGGATTGGCGAACGTCCGGGTTGAGGAACCCGGGCCGTATCCGTTGGACCGGGGCGGTGTCGCCGGCGCGAGAACCCGGAAGCCGTTGTTTTATGAAGCGCCGCTCCGTCTGTCAAGTCGGCCGCCACGAAAGGGGCCCCATGACACCGGAAGGCACCGTTCATTCACGAACGGGCGATCTCGGGGCGCGCATGATCACGGTGATGGCGCCCTTCGCGGAGCCGATATTTCATCGCTCCTCCGACTTCTCGGCGTGCTTCTCCGACTTCTCGATCGCCTCCGCCCAGACCTCCTGTGCCGTTTTCCCTTCCGTCTCCGCCTCTTCCTCCATCCCTTCGCGCATGTGGAGGATCAAGTCACCGATGTGGTCCCGGGCAGCGTTGATCGGTCCGAGAAGGTCGGACAGCGCCGCCTGGCCGCCGATCTCTCCGGCCCCGAAGCGGTCGAGGGCCTCGCTCCTGAGCCGGAGCAACTCCCGCTGCAGATCGATCAGGGGATCGAGCCTGAGGGCGGAGGAGAGCTCGAGCTCTGCCGCTTGGCGCTCGATGCCCGCGACCTGCTGCATGTAGCTTCCAAACACCAGGTCTCGTCTCGCCTGCATCTGCTGCCGCCACCATTGCCAGAGGAACCATCCGGCCCCCACCAGGGCGCCGAGGATACCCAGGGTGTTGTTGATCTGGTCGACTTTCGCATTCGTGAGGATCGGCAGGTTATTCTCGAAGTACTTTACCCTCCCGGGGTGCAGCGCGAGACGCGGCGGCAGCCGAAGCAAGGAGTTATCGAGGGGCGGGTAGGTGACGTGCGCGAACCGGGTGCTGAAGACCGCATCGAGCATCCTCTCGACGGCGCCGGGCGGGACGCGATCGTTTGCCACCAGCAGGAGCCTCGATCCCAGCGTGTGCATGGGCTCGGCCGGGAGCGGGGGCTCCATGGTGTAGGTGTAGGCGGGAACCACGGTGTCGATGACAGACCCGCGATCGACCTCGATCGCGGGGCCCTTTCCGGGACCCTCCTCGATCAGCGCGTTCAGGCGGAATGCGTCGGCGAATGGCAAGGGAACAAGCCGGTAATGCCCCGATCGCACGAGCCACCGCGCGATCTTCGAGGGCAGGGTGGCAAGATGGAAGACGGCGTCTGGCATCGCGGCGCGATCGCCCCTCGCCAGCAGGTCCTCGACCTCCTGCTGCTCCAGATGGCGCGCGTTGTAGGCGTTGCCCGTTCCGGCATCACGGGTCGAGAGTCCGGCAAAGGCCATGACGGCCCCCGCCATGGCGGCGGTCGTCGATCCGGGCGGGCCGAGGTCCACGGTCCGTCCGCGAAGCCCACCGAGAGTCGACCCCACGGCCCCGGCCAGTTCCTCCTTCACGAGCAGATGCAGGGCCTCGACGTGCAGCGGCATCACCTCGCGGACGTGCCGGTAGTTCTTGATCCGGTACGTGCCCGCCACCATCGCGAAGTCCACCTTGCCGGCGTTCACCCGCTCGAGCTCGTCCTCCGTGGCGCTCGTCTCCACGAGACGGGCGTCAAACCCGTGGGCCGATGCCGCGTCCACCAGCGCGCGCGCCACCAGGCTCCGGGTCGTGCCGAGGGGTCCGGCCGTCAGCGTCGCGTGGTAGACGGGCCGGCGCGACGTCCCTACCGTGATCGCAATCGCCACCGCGATGGCCGCCAACCCGAGGGCAAGCGCCACCCAGCCGCCCCCTCGCCGCCCTGCGCGCTCCCGCTCGCCCATGCTCGACGCCTCTTCGGCCGGGCCGGCCTGGTGTCACTCCCCGGCCCAGGTCGCTCGCTCAGGTTCTCGGCGCGAGAACGCCGGCCAGCCAGGTGTCCATGTCCTTGAACACCGTTTCCTTGCCCACCTCGTTGAAGATCTCGTGGTAGAAGCCGGGGTAGATGTGCACGCCCTTCGCCGTTCCCGGCATGGCGTCGTGGAACTTCCGGGTTCCCGACGCCGCGACGATCTGATCGGCTTCCCCGTGCAGCAGGAGCAGCGGGACTCGGACGCTGACGGCCTGCCCGAGCGTCTCCGCCATGCTCCGTATGATCTCGTGGGCCAGTCGCGCTGTGATCTTCCGGATGACGAGCGGGTCGTCCACATAGGCTTTCACCACGGCCGGGTCATGAGATAGCGCGGCGGGGTCGACCTCGTTGGCCATGGAGAGTTTGGGCGCGATCTTCGAGAAGACCTTTGCCGCCAGGAGCTTCGCGCCGGGGACCGGGGCGCTCACCTCGAGCGCCGCCCCTGAGCTCACCACTGCATCCACGACCGGATCGCGTGTGGCGGCCCAGCGCAGCACGATCAGCCCGCCCATGCTGTGCCCGACGACCACGAGGGGCATCGGTGGCATCTTCTCGCGGATCTGCCGCAGGAAGGCATCGAGGTCGTCCAGGAAATCCTCGATGGAATCGGTATACGCCCGTGTTCCCGGGCTCTTGCCGAACCCGCGATGATCGTAGCCGTACACTGCGAAGCCTCGCGGACAGAAGTAGTTCACGACGTTCAGGTAGCGGCCCGAATGCTCCCCGAGCCCGTGCACTACGATCATCCGCGCGCGGGCGTCGGCCGGGGTCCATGACTGGGCATAGAGGGAGAGCCCTCCCTTCCCGTCGAACTTCCACTCCTCGTGCCTGAACTCAGTCATCCCGACCTCCTCGCTGTCCGAGTCATCGCCCGGTCGTCTCCTTGATGCTCGCCGGCGCCGGCGGATTCTCCCCGCTTAGATCTTGTGGGTCCCGCCACCGCGGGACTGGCGCGAGTATACACCGGAGCGCATGCAGACGGTCATCCACCCCCGCCCTGGCCTGAGGGTAACCGTCGCGCTTCAGGGAGGGCGCAGTGGTAGGCGATCGCGTCGTCTGGATAGCGATGTGCGACGCCAAAGACGCAGTGGATCCGCGCTGCGCATGAGGCGCGGCAGGGATCGAGCCGCCGCTTGGCGTCAAGGCAGATCGCGTGCGACCAGCGCCTTTCGGGGAACGCGCCGCCGGGGCAGGCCGCGACGCAGGGCGCGGGACAATTCGTGCAGGGATCGAAGCCGGCGAGCGGAACGGAGGCCGGCAGCGCCGCGTCAGTAAGCAGGGCGGCCCGCGTGGCGAGCCAGGGACCGTACTCCGGATGGAGGACGAGTCCCAGGACGCTGTCGACTCCGAAACCCGCGCGGAGGGCAAGCTGCTGGAACGAGAGGGCGTGGTCCCGTGCCCCGTGGAAGGGGAAGACGGCGCGCGCGGTGATGCCCTGTTCGTGAAACAGCGCGACGACGGGGGCCACCGCATCCACCGTGTGCGCGTCGAGGGGATCGGCCCGTTGACCCAGCGCCGGCTCCCGCGCGACGCGCGCGCGGAAGCGCTCCCAGAAGAGGGGCCCCGCGCTTCCGACGATGAGGGCCGATCGCACACCGGGCCGAACGTCGCGAAGGCGATGCCCTGCCGGCGCGTCGGCGTCGTAAACCGCCGCATCGATCACGCCGAAGAGGTTCAGGCCCCAGGTCGCACCCGCAGCCAGGGCGTCGCCCAGGAGTTTCCGAGCCTTCCCGGTTGCCTTGATCCCCGTCATCGAACCCTCGTCGCTCCCCGTGAGGCTGGACGCCCACCCCGGGGGATCCGTGAGAGAGCGCCCGTATCCCGTCAATCCGTCCGATCGAAGGAGGGTTGAAATACCCCGCCAAACACTCTAGATTACCGCCCGCTTCGTTCCAGCCGGTGATATCCGGACGGGCGTCCTTCCCTGGCCCGGGATGCGGTTCCCTCGCCGGCGCCCGCTGCTCGGGAACGACAACATCGATCGATTTAGATGGGCCGTCGCGTGAGGTCCCATACTCTCCGGCCCGCAAGGAGAAGAAGATGCGCAAGACCCGCCACAAGAAGCGCCACAAGATGAAGTGGAGGAGCCGCAAGGCCAACCACGGCACGAAGCCCTGCGCGGGGCGCCGGTAGCCTCTCCCCGAGGCAAGGAAGGCGTTTCCCTGCGTCCCCGGGCGCGCGGGTGCCGCCACGACGCGCAGCTTGAAACGCGGGAGGGCCTCCCATGAGGGAGGCCCTCCCGCGTTGGGGATCCATGGCCGCCGGCTACCGCTGTTCGCGCAGGCGGAAGGTTTCCAGCACGCTCGGAGTCCCGGCCGTCATACCGCCGTCCACGGCCAGTGCCTGCCCCGTGATGAACGAGGAGACGTCGCTCGCGAAGAAGAGCGCGGCCCAGGCCACCTCCTCCGGCTGCCCGAAGCGCTTGAGCGGGTGGAGCGCTTCGATCCCCCGGGCGATCTCGGCCGCGTCCGGATTGTCGAGCAGGGCCTGTGTCATCGGCGTGCGGATCACACCGGGACAGACGCAGTTGGCTCGGATCCCGTGACGGGCGTAGTCGACGGCCACGTGCTTGGTGAGCAGCACGACACCGCCCTTGGCCGCGTTGTAGGCGCCGAAGCCGCTGGCGCCGATGAGGCCCGCCACGCTCGCCGTGCTCACGATGCTCCCCGCGCGCCGCGCGATCATCCTCGGCAGGGCGTACTTCATCCCCAGGAAGGTCCCCTTCAGGTTGATGTCGATCACGCGGTCCCAGTCCTCCTCGCTCGTTTTATGAAGCGGGCCGCTGTAGTCGACACCGGCGTTGTTGTAGAGCACGTCGAGGCGGCCGTGCTCCCGGACCGTCTGCTCGATCATCCCCTCCACCTCGTCCGCGCGGGAGACGTCAACCCGAATGAAGCCCGCTCGTCCTCCCTCCGCTTCGATCTCGGACACCGTGCGTTTTCCCTCGGCTTCGTTGCGGTCGGCCACGGTCACGATCCCCCCATGGCTGGCGAACAGGAGCGCCGAGGCCCGTCCGATCCCCGAGGCGGCACCAGTGACGATGCAGACTTTGTTGTCCAAGAGCCTCATGATTCCTCCGATCACGACAGATCTTCTCGGCCCTCGCCCCGCTCGGGACCTCTGCAACGCGAAGGCTCGCCGCCTGCGCAACCCTGTGGTAAAGAGGGCTGGCGGGCGTGGGGCCGGATTATAGGGGATCGGGGGGAGTGGCGGTAGGCGACCCGGGGCGGCTCAACCCTCGCTCCTCCCCGGAGCCTTCGTCACGCAAGCGCCCGAAAACAGATTCCATTTTTTTGTTTTCCACAGGTCTGCCCACAGCTGTGGACAACCGGGAGCGCCATGCGCTGCGTGCTGAAGGGGATCGCGGTCCTGTGGCTTGCCGCCCTCATCGCCAGCACGGCCGGCTGGCTCACCGCCTCCACATGGCTGCCCGGCGTGGCCTCGATCCTCGTCGACGAGGACCCGCTCCGATCCGCGGATCTCATCGTCGTGCTATCCGGCTCGATCCCGGATCGCCCCCGGTACGCGGCCGACCTCTTCCACCGGCGGCTCGCCCCGCGCGTTCTGTGTGCATCCTCCCAGGTGCCGGACCTCCTGGCGGCGGTCGGCCACCCGATGACCCAGGCGGAGATCTCCGCGGCGGTGCTGCGCGCGCGGGGAGTCCCCGATCCGGCGATCTTCGTCGTGAATCGCTCGACGAGCACCTACGAGGAGCTCTCCCTCGTGCGCGACACGATGCAAACCCACGGCTGGAAGCGCGTGATCCTCGTGAGCTCGCCCACCCATCTCCGCCGGATCCGGATCACCTGGGACCGGCTGAACCCGTCGGGCGGCCCGGTGGCCATCCTGCGCGCCACTCCCTACTCGAGCTTTCACCGCGACGCCTGGTGGCGCTACGAGCGCGATCTGATCGCCGTGCAGAACGAATACGTGAAGATCGCCTATTACCTCCTCTTCACCCTCCGGGGCCGAGTGCCCGTTGCGGCGGATTAGCGCAAAAGAAACGCGGCGCCGGGGCGCCGCGTTCTTCACACTGCCGAAGGCGCTCAGGGCCGCTCGACGACCACCGCGATCCCCTGACCGCCGCCGATGCACAGCGACGCAAGGCCGGTCTTCAGGCCGCGGTCCTCGAGCGCGTGGAGCAGCGTCACGAAGATCCGATTTCCGCTCGCGCCGATCGGGTGTCCCAGCGCGATTGCCCCGCCGTTCACGTTCACCTTCCGCCCATCGATCTTGAGCTCGCGCAGCACGCCGATCGACTGCGCCGCGAAGGCTTCGTTCAGCTCGAAGAGCTCGATCTCGTCGAGCGAAAGCTTCGCCTTCTCCAGCGCCTTGCGGATGGCCGGAACCGGACCGAGGCCCATCACCTTCGGGTCGAGCGCGGCGGAAGCATAGCTGCGAATCCACGCGATCGGCTTCACGCCAAGGGCCTGGACCTTGTCCTCGCTCATGACCACGGTGGCCGATGCTCCGTCGTTGATCCCGCTCGCGTTGGCCGCCGTCACCGTGCCTTCCTTCTGGAAGGCCGCCTTGAGCTTCCCGGCGACCTCCATCGTGGTGTCGGGCCTCGGATACTCGTCGGTATCGAAGAGCTTCGGGTCCCCCTTCTTCTGCGGGATCGAGACCGGCACGATCTCCTGTTTGAACTTCCCGGCCGCGATGGCCGCGCCCGCCTTCTGCTGGCTCGCCACGGAGAAGGTGTCCTGCTCCTCCCGGGAAATGCCGTACCTCGCCGCCACGTTCTCGGCCGTGATCCCCATGTGACACTGCCCCATGGCGCAGGTGAGCCCGTCGAGGATCATCGTGTCCTGGATCTGGGCATGCCCCATGCGTGCTCCCCACCGCGCGGAGGGGAGCACGTAGGCCGCGGTGCTCATGCTCTCCATGCCGCCGGCCACGACGACGTCGGCGTCGCCGAGCGCGACCGCTTGCGTCGCCAGGGCGACCGACTTGAGTCCTGATCCGCAGACCTTGTTCACCGCGAAGGCGGGCGTCGTGTCCGGGAGCCCCGCCTTGATCGCGGCCTGGCGCGCGGTGTTCATCCCCATGCCCGCCGCAAGCACGTGGCCCATGATGACCTCATCGATCTGGTCGGGGCGCAGGCCGGCGCGGCGAATCGCTTCCTTGATGACCAGCGCACCGAGGTCCGTCACGTGGATGTCCTTGAGCGCGCCTCCGAAGGTGCCGATGGCCGTTCGGGCGGCGCTCACGATGGCAACTCGCTTCATGGATGATCTCCTTGCGTTCGACCTCCCCGGTGTCCCGCACTCGATGGGCGTTCGCTCCATCGTCGCGCGGGGGAGGCGATCGGGGATGCGGGGGATCCCGGTGTAACGCCTCTCAACATAGCAAAAGGCTACTTCCGCTGGGAGCCACGCGCCCGGCCGTGAAGGGCGCGCCCCGGCCGCGGGATGGGCATGAAAAAAGGCGGGAGCCGCGCCCCAGCCTTCTTTCCCGGGTTCCCTGAAGACCCTGCCTCAGCCCCCAAGCTTTCCAACGAGCTGGAAACTGATCAGAAGGGCGTAGATTGCGAGCGACTCGATCAGCACGAGGCCCAGAATCATCGGGACGAACATCTTTCCGGACGCGCCGGGATTGCGCGAGATTCCGACGAGCGCCCCGCCGGCCGTCAGACCCTGCCCGATCCCGCCTCCGAGCGCTGCGAGGCCGATGGAGAAGCCGGCGCCCATGCCGAGGCCCGCCTTTCCCTGACCGGCGCCGCCGCCTTCCTGCGCGAGCGCCACCGGCACGAAGGCCACCAGCAGCAAAACTGCCAGGGCCGCCCAGGCCATGCCTTTGCGAATCATTCACTACCTCCTTTTCTTGATGGACCAGGTGACCACGACGTCGCCGGTCAGTGTTCCTCCTCCAGTGCCATGCCGATGTACACCATCGTCAAAAGCGCGAAGATGAATGCCTGTAGCACCGACACCATCACCCCCAGCGCCATGAAGATGATCGGCACCCCGACCGGGACCAGCGCGAGGAAGATGCCGATCACAGCGTGATCGGCGAACATGTTCCCAATCAACCGGATGGTGAGCGAAAGCATCCGGGCGAAGTGACTGATCAGCTCGATGGGGAGCATGATCGGGGAGAGGAGCGGGAGCTTCGGGATGACAATCCTGCCAATGCGGAAGGGGCCGAAGAAAGGCCCGAGAAACTGCTTCACGTAGCCGAACCCGTGGCGCGAGATCCCGATGGAGTTGTAGGCCACGAACACGATCACCGCCCAGGCCCCGGCAGTATTGACGCTCATCGTCGGCGGGCTGAAGCCCGGGATGAGACCGAGCAGATTCCCCACCAGGACGAAGAGGGCGATGCTTCCGATCAGGGGAAGGAACCGGCGGGCATTGGGGCCGATGATGTCGTTCATCAGGAAAAGGATCGCCTCGATCACGATCTCGAAGGCGTTTCGCAGCGACACCTTCTCCTCCGGC
>JBGPLH010000031.1:0-17103 GCA_041486365.1 Thermodesulfobacteriota bacterium
CGCGCGGATCAAGGGGGTCGATCCGCTGCGGGCCGACCAGCTCGTCACGGGCGCGACGATCGTCATGGCGCTGCTCCGGAGCAGCGGGGCTTCCGAGCTGGTCCTCTGCGACCGGGGGCTGCGGGAGGGCGTGGTGCGCGATTTCATCGCGCGCAACCGGAAGCGCCTGCAGCGGGAGATGGAGGAGCCCAACGTCCGCCGCCGGAGCGTGCTCGAGTGCGCGCGGCGCTACGACGCGGACCCGGAGCACGGGGAGCACGTGGCGAAGCTGTCGTTGCAGCTATTCGACGGGACCCAGAAGCTTCACACGCTGGAGGCCCCCGACCGCGAGCTGCTGGAATATGCCGCTCTGCTGCACGATGCGGGCTACCACGTCCACTACCGGCGCCACCACCGCCACGGCATGTACCTGATCCGCCACGCCGATCTCGCGGGATTCACGCCCCGGGAAGTCGAGATTCTCGCATGCCTGGCCCGCTACCACCGGGGTGGGCTCCCGAAGAGATCGCATGACGCCTTCGGCGAGCTCTCGGCGCCCGATCGCAATCGCGTGGAGCTACTCGCGGGGCTGCTGCGCGTGGCCGACGGCCTGGACCGGAGCCACAACGCCGTCGTGCGCGGCGTGGCCTGCCGGCTCGACGCGAACTCGGTAACGCTGACCCTCGATACGGGCGAGGACCCGGAGCTGGAGCTGTGGTCGGCGCGTCGGAAATCGGATCTCTTTGAAAAGGCGTTCGGGCGCACCCTGCGCTTCCGTCTGGCCCGCGGCACGTCCGCCCAGGAGGAGTGATTCATGTACCCGTTCATGGAGCAGCATCCCTACCCCGGCCGGCTGATCATCGTCGAGGGGATCGACGGGTCGGGCAAGAGCACTCAGGCGATGCTGGTGCGCAAGTGGCTCGAAGCGGAGGGCTACCCCGTGCGCTTCACGGAGTGGAACAGCTCATCGCTGGTGAAGGAGACCACGAAGCTCGCCAAGAAGAAGAAGTTCCTCACGCCGACGACCTTCAGCCTTCTTCACGCCACGGATTTCGCGGATCGCCTGTACCACCAGATCCTGCCGCCGCTCAAGGGCGGCGCGATCGTGGTGGCAGACCGCTACGCGTTCACCGCATTCGCCCGCGACGTGGTGCGCGGCGTGGATCCGGACTGGGTGCGCAAGCTCTACGCCTTCACGGTCCGGCCCGATCTCGTCTTCTACTTCAAGGTGCCCATCGAGATCAGCATCGAGCGGATCCTGAACGGGCGGAGCAAGCTCAAGTACTATGAAGCGGGAATGGATCTCGGGCTCGCGACGGACGAGGTGGAGAGCTTCCGGATCTTCCAGTCCCGGATCCTGAGGGAGTACGACAGGATGATCGAGGAGTTCGACTTCACGGTGTTCGACGCTTCCAGCGAGATCGACGAGCAGCAGACCGCCATGCGCGAGCGGGTCTCGAAGATGCTCGTGAACTACCGCGCGCCAAAGAGGGGCACATGGCCGGTTCCGCCCGGACCCTTGGGAAGCCGCTCCCGTACCTGAAGCTCGGGCGGCTGAAGGGCAAGCTGATCGCGATCGAAGGGACCGACGGCGTCGGCCGCTCGACGCAGATCGCGCTGCTCCAGCAGTGGCTCGAGGTGCAGGGGTTCCCCGTGATGGTCACGGGGTGGACCCGTTCGAACCTTATGTCCCGGAGCATCGACGCCGCGAAGTCCGGCCACGCGCTGAACCGGCTGACCTTCAGCCTGCTCTACGCGACCGACTTCGCCGACCGGCTCGAGAACAATATCGTCCCGGCGCTGCGTGCGGGCTTCGTCGTGCTGGCCGACCGCTACGTCTACACGGCCATGGCGCGCGACGCCGTGCGCGGCGCGGACCCGACGTGGATCCGAAACGTGCTGGGCTTCGCGCTGGTCCCCGACCTGGTCTGTTACCTCGACATCGATCTGGAGCACCTGAACCCGCGCGTGCTCGCCGCCGGCGGCATGAACTACTGGGAATCCGGAATGGATCTCCGCCTCGGCGAGGACCTCTTCGACAGCTTCAGCCGCTACCAGACGGCGATGCTCCACGAGTTCGAGACAATGTCGAAAGAGTTCGGCTTCACCGTGATCGACGCCCGCCGCGACATCGACGCGGTGCAGGCGGACCTGCGGGAGGCCATCGGGCCCATCGTGACAAAGAAGAAGACGGTGCGAACCGCCTAGACGTCTTCACCCGCGATCATGACGAGCTGCTTCGGCGTGAGCAGCCACCGCAGCTCCCCCGTCGCCGCGGGCGGCAGATGCGCCGTCACGATCCGGGCCACGCCCGCCTTCTTGAACGAGATCCCTCCGTAGGGCGACCCCCAGACGAGCACGCTCGCGAGCTCCCCCAGGTCGGGCTGGTGACCGACGAGCATGACGCGGGAGCGGCCCAGGGTCGAGATCTCCTTGAAGAGCGCCGCGTGGGTGCCGGCGGGCGCCAGCGCGTCGCAGATCCGGAGGCCCGCCTCGGGCTTCAGGATGTCGGCCGCGATCTTCGCCGTTTCCTCCGCGCGCACCAGCGGGCTCGTGAGGATCAGCTCCGGGCTCACTCCAAGGCGCCGCAGGCCCCGCGCCACGCGGCGCACCTCGGCCTTCCCCGGCCCCGTGAGCGCCCGCGTCTCGTCGGCGCTGCGGCCCCGCTCCTGCGCCTCCCCGTGACGGAAGATCGTGAGATCGTACATGCTTGGCCTCCTGCCCGCGCGGCCGGGCCGCGCACCGCTTTGGAATCAATTTATCAGATCGACCGCCGACGGGGGCACTTGAAAAAATCACGCCCATTTTGCATTCTTCGAGCGCGCGCCGTCCCCGGGCCCCCTCCAGGTGCCTCTTCCAGGCGCGCGGGAAGCAACGCATGTCCCGGCCTTCGCTCTTGACTCCGGAAATCCGCGCATGGATCGGACGGACCTACCGGCCCCGCAGGGGCGTGGTCGCGCTCCGGGACATCGCGAAGTACTGCGCCGCGCTCGACGACTCCAACCCGCGGTTCCTCGATCCCGAGCAGGCCGTGGCCCCGCCCCTCTTCCACGGGATCGCGACGTCGAACCTGGAGCCGCTCTCCCGGCTGCGCGAGGACGGCCTTCCGTCGGAGAACCTCGTGCCGCCGCTGCCGCTCTCGCGCCTCATGGCGGGAGGGCTCGAAGCGGAGTTCTTCGGGCCGATCCGCCCGGGCGACACGCTCACCGCGGTGACGAAGGTCGCCGACATCCGGGAGCGCACGGGCCAGTCGGGGCCGCTCATCTTCACCGTGCTCGAAACCACGATCACCAACCAGCGCGAGGAGGTCGTCGTGGTCGAGCGGCAGACGCTGATCGCGCGGTGACGGGCGCCAACGGAAGAGGACCCATGTCCCGCTTCAGCCGCATCCACCACGTCGGGGTCGTCGTCCGGAGCCTGGAGGGGGCCTATCCCTTCTGGCGCGACGTCCTCGGCCTTGGGGTCTCAAAAACCGCCGTGGTGCCCGACCAGGGCGTCTCGGCCGCGCTGCTGCCCTGCGGGGAGAGCGAGATCGAGCTGCTCGAGCCGGTGAACGCGAACGGCGGCGTGGCGAAGTTCCTCGAGAAACGGGGCGAGGGGCTGCACCACATCTGCTTCCAGACGGAGGACGTGGCGGGCGCGCTCGAGGACGCCGAGGCGCGCGGCATTCCGCTGATCGACCGGGCGCCGCGCAAGGGCCTGGCGGGGATGATCGGCTTCCTGCACCCCAAAGCGAGCTGCGGCACGCTGGTGGAGTACGCGACGCCCTTCCCCGAGGACGCGCCGCCCGAGTCGCTTCCGCCCCAGGGGCCCTTCCGGAGGCTACGCATGGCGGGCGTCGCGGTGCAGGACGGCGCGGCGGGCGAGATGGTGTTTCGCGCGAACTTCGATCTCGCCTGCGCGCGCACGGTCGAGGACCCCGCCCGCGGGGCACGTGTCTCGTTCCTGCCCGTCGGTCACGCCGCCATCGCGCTCATGGCGCCCGCCGGCCCGAACCCGGCGGGGCTCATCGCCTCCCGGCTCTCGAGCGGCGGCGAAGGGCTCTTCCTGATCGGGATCGAAGTGGACGACTTCACGCGCGCCGCGCAGCGACTCGAGCAGGCGGGTTTCCCGGTGCGCCGCACGAAATCGCCCGAAGGGCTCGATGTCGGCCTCGTCGGCCCCGCCGGGACCAACAACGTGCCCATCGAGTTCTACGCCGTTCCCTTCTAGGCCCTCATGGTCCGGAGGCTTCCGATCATGCCCGCGTCCCGCGGCCCGCGCTTCGAGGAGATCGAGGTCGGCGACGAGATCCCGTCGATCACCGTGACGCCCACGATCGTCCAGCTCTTCCTCTTCAGCGCGGTCACCTGGAACGCGCACCGGATCCACTACGACACGCCCTACGCCGCGACGGAAGGCTACCCCGCACCCGTGATCCACGGCCCCTTCCAGGGGGGACTGCTCTCGCGCGTGGTCATGACCTGGGCCCGCGGCACGGGCGCGATCAAGCGGCTGTCCTACTCGCACCGGGGCATGGCGCTCCTCGGCGACACCCTCACCTGCCGTGGCAAGGTCGCGAAGAGATACGAGGAGGACGGCGTTCCGTTCGTGGACCTCGCGCTCTCGGTCGAGACGCAGAAGGGCGAGGTCACCACGCTGGGCCGTGCGACTCTGGCGTTCCCCAAGGCGCCCTGACGCGAGCGGACCACGCGCTGCCCATGGGAGGATCGGCCATGCCGAAAACGATCGTCCAGCGCGTGAAGCTCATGGCCGGCCCTCGGGATCTCTTCGAGACCTACCTCGACTCGGCGAGGCACTCGGCGGCGACGGGAGCGAAGGCGCGGATCTCGAGGAAGGCGGGCGCGCGCTTCAGCGCCTGGAACGGCCACCTCCGGGGGAGGAACCTTCACATCGTGCCGGGGCGGCTCGTCGTGCAGACCTGGCGAGCGTCGGATTTCCGGGAGGATTCGATCCTGATGTTGCGATTCGACGAGGCGCCCGGCGGCGGGCGGATCACGATGGTCCACGCGAACGTGCCGGACGAACGCGCCGCCTCGATCGCGAAAGGATGGCACGACCATTACTGGAAGCCCTGGCGGGCCTACCTCCGGTCCCGCGCGAAGAAGAAGCGGTCAGCTCTCTAGGCTGCGATCGGGCCCGGTCTGCGTCCCCTCGGGCGCAGGATCGGATTCCGCGCCCCGCCACTCCCGCCACAGCGCTCTCCCCGCCCAGCCCATTGCCCCGATCACGACGAGACTCCCGACGAGATGTGTCCCCCGCGCGAGCGTCTCGCACTGATCGAGGAGCGCCCACCGCGAGAGCAGCCAGTTCCAGTCGTGGATCTCGCCGCCCACGGTCGGGAGCGCCATGGCGCGCGCGTCACCCATGTAGCGCGCGGTGTACATGAGGTTCTCGCCGAACCAGAGGGCGCAGATCGCGGCATCGAACCGCCGTCCGCGCAGGAGGAAGTGGACGCACGCCGCCGTCGGGAAGACGAACTGCCCGAGCGTGCCCCCGAGGATCCCGATGGTCTCGCCCAGCAGCCCGAAATAGACGTGCCCCGCCTCGTGGAACAGAAGGTTCACGCCGTCCAGGAAGTGATAGTCGTAGGCGAGGACGAGCCAGAGCCCGTAGGGGACGAGCAACAAGAGGAAGAGCCCTCGAAGCACCATGGGGAACCTATCGGCGCTTCGGGGCGCGATTCTGAGAGGCGTTCCCCGAGACACCGGGAACCGCCGGAAAAGCTGTCACACCGGACTGCTAGCTTCCGGGCCATGAATCCGATCGCGCTCTCCCCGAACCTCCGCGTTCTTCGAAACGAATTCTCCTGGTCCCTCTCGCGCGACCGCGCGCTGCGCGAGTGCGCGCGGAAGTACTACTTCACCCACTACGGCATGTGGGGCGGGTGGGACCGCCGCGCCGACCCGCGCACGCGCGAGATCTACCTCCTCAAGAATTTGAAGACGCGCCAGATGTGGGCGGGCACGGTCGTCCACGATGCGGTCCGGAGGAGCATCCGCGTGCTTCGCAACGGCCAGGACGTCCTGCCGGCCGAGGAGATCGTCCGCATCACGCTCGCCCGCATGCGGGCCGACTGGGTGGCCTCGCGCCAGGGCCGCAACCGCGAGGATCCCAAGCGCTACCCGGGGCTCCTCGAGCACGAATACGGGCTCCCGGTCGACGGGTCCCGGTGGCGCGAGGTGGCGGATCGGGTGGCCGCCTGCCTCCGGAACTTCTACGCTTCCCCCTTTTTCGATCGCCTGAAGGCGCTCCGGCCCGGCCAGTGGCTCGAGGCGGAGGATCTGCGTGCGTTCGATCTGGCCCTCGGCGACCATACCGTCCGCGTCTGGGTCCAGCTCGACGCCGCGTTCCGCGACGAGGACGGCGGCATCGTGATCGTCGACTGGAAGACCGGCCGCTTCCGGGAGAGCGCCGACGACCATCGGGCGCAGCTCACCTGCTACGCCCTCTATGCGACGCGGGCCTTTGGCGTGCCCGTCGAGAAGGTGCGGCTCGTCGAGTTCAATCTACTCGCTAACGAAGTCATCCAGCACCGCATGACCGCGATGGACATCGAGGCCGCGCGGGCCTTCATCCAGGGGAGCGTGCTCGACATGCGCGCGCTCCTGGCCGATCCGGACGAGAACCTGGCGCTGGAGGAAGACTTCGCCCGCACGACCGATCCGGCGCCCTGCTGCCGGTGTCCCTTCCTCCGAGTCTGCTGGACTTCGGGGTCAGGCATGACTTATTGACTTGTTGCTTCTGACTCTTCGCCTTTCCGCCACCACGGGGCTTCCGTCAAGGAGGAGCCGCAGCCCGATACGAGGACCCAAAGACCCCCCGACTCTTTCCCGGTGAGGACTTCTTGCCCAGTCTTCGTAACCGCGCCGGGCTCACTAGAATGGTCCGCTCTTGCTTCGCCTGAGGACCGCTCGCCTGCGCGAACGCCTCCGCATAAGTCAATAAGTCAAGCCTGGCACCAGAACCGGGCGACCCGCCTCCACCCAGGCGCTCGTCCAGATCTCAGCCGTCTCCCGCGCCGCGGCGCGCATGCGCTCCCGTGCCTGCAATCCCACTCCCTGAAAGAGCCTGTCGAGGTAGGCCACCCGTGGGGGCTTTGCCGTCTCCCGGGCCGCGCGGTCCGCGGCAAGGATTGCCGGCACGTCCTCGTGGCCTTCGCGCAGCACGACGAGTATTCGCGCCGACACGTGTGGCGCCGCGCGCTCGGGCACGGGACCCACGGGCCCCAGATCGCGGAAGAACTTCGCGCGACGGCGGATCATCGCCGTCTCGTAATACTCGTGGACGCCGTCGTTCCCGGTGAGCTGGCCGTCGTAGTTGCGCGTCGAGTGGAGAGGGGCGAACGCGTCGGCCACGTAGTGCCCGAGGAGCCCCGCGAGACGCATCGTCTCCCGGGTGTCGCGGCGCCTCATCGCGACCACGAGCCGGCCGTAGACCCATTCGGCGTTCCAGGGGAGGATCCCGGCCTCCTCCAGGCGCGCGCGCCCGTAGCGCGCCCGCGCCGCGTTGTAGTCCGGCGGAATGTCGGTGAAGGGGGGGCGGGAGAGGTCCTCCAGGTCCGTGTAGTGCCGGATCCGTTCGCGTCGTCCGTACTTCCGCTTGAGCACCGTGTCGGGCTCCAGCACGCGATCGACGATCGCTTCTCGATTATCCCGGAAGAACGCGCCGAGCGTCCCGGGAGTACTCTCGACCGCGTGCCGCGCGATCATCGCATGGGCGGCGAGGCCCCAGGCACCCGCGGGCGCGGGAAAGGCGAGGAGGAGATCCGCAAGGAGGACGACCGATATCAGCCGGCGCATGGTGCGCTCCTGTCACGAGAGCGCGGAAGATAGCACGGGCCTGCGTCGGCTGGAGCAGTGGGCGGGCCAGGGCAAGGAGCGCGGCGAGGACGAGGCTCGTCCGCGGACTCCGGTCGAGCAGGTCAGCGGCGCGGTGTCCGCCGCGTTCGCGCCCGCTCGCGCATATAGCCCATGAGCAGGTAGTGCGCCGCGAGGTTGCGGTGCGGGCCGAACCGCTCGCCGAACTTCCGGACGACGTCCTCGCGCTGGTCCTCCCCGCCGAAATAGAAGTGCGCCACGGCCTTGCGCACGCCCAGATCGCCCGCGGGCCAGGCGTCAGGGCGGCCCAGGCCGCGGGCCAGGAACCAGTCAACGGTCCATCGGCCGATGCCGTGCATCGTGACGAGCGTCTCGTGGATGGCCGCCTCATCCTGGGTGTGCGGGTCCTCGAGCAGGGCCGGCTCGCGACGGCATCTTCGCGCCAGATCGAGGATCGCGCGCGTCTTCGTCCCGCTGAACTGCATCGCGCGCAGCCGCGATGCCCGGGCTCCCGCGAGGTCAGACGGCGACGGGAAGGCGTGGACGACGTCGCCCGCCGGTGCGCGCACGGCGGGACCAAAGGCGCGCACCAGCCGGCTGCGGGTGGTGAAGGCGAAAGCGAGATTCACCTGCTGGGCGCTGATGCTGGTGACCAGCGACTCGAAGGGAGTGGCGGAGAGCGGCGGGCGGTAGCCGCGGAAGTCCTGGACGAGGAGCGAAAGGACGGGCTCGCGGCGGGCCCGGCGCTCGAAGGCCGGCAGGTCGAAGGGCGCGCCGAGCCTCCAGAGAACTTCCGCCCGGACGCGCGCGCGGACCTGCGAACCCAGGGGCGCCGTGCCGAGGATCTCGACGCGGGCCACGGGGCGATCCCCGATCCCCGAGCCCCGCACGGTGACGAGGTAGCGGTCGCCGTCGATCATGCGGACGAATTGCAGGACGCCCGCATCGAGCCGATTCGCCTCGTCGCGGCCGAAGGCCGCGTAACGTTGCACGCAGAGTGAAAAGTCCGTCGGGGCGGGGAGCGGCACGCGCAAGAGCGCGCGGTGGGACACTGTGGGGATCGACGCGTCGTCCTGGGTTCTACGTGGCATGCCCGGGAGCATAGGGGACGGCGGCGGGTGGCACAACGCGAGGCTCGGCGTGGGAGGGCGAGGCCCCGGCCGAGCCGGTCACCCCACCGCGCGCTTCTGCGCGATCGCGCACAGCCCGTCCGACTCGATCCCGAGCGGCAGGTTGATCAGGTTGTAGTAGTTCTCGAGCGCGTTCAACCAAGTGATCTCGACGATCTCCCATTCCTGGAAGTGCTTGCGCAGGGCCTCGAAGGTGGTGTCCGCGACGCGCTTGTTCCGCGTCGCCTCCTCCACGTACGCGAGCGCCGCGCGCTCGCGATCGGAGAAAAGCGGGCTCGTCCGGTACTCGGCGAGGGCATGGAACTTCTCCAGGCTCATGTGCTTCTGGACCGCCATCGCTTCGGCGATATCCACGCAGAAGGTGCAGCCGTTCACCCGGGCCGCGAGCGTCTTCACGAGGTACTTGAGCCCCGGGTCGAGCCGGATGGCCTTTTCCTCGAACTGCACGATGTTCCAGGAGAGCCTGAGAATCTTCGGCATCCGCGCGTAAACCACCTTCATCGGCGTCATCACCTTTCCGAGCCGGCGGCGCGAGGCCCAGTAGGCGATCTTCAGCATCAGGCCACCCGGTTTTTCGACCGGCTCCAGTCGCATGATCTTCCCTCCTTTTCATTCGTCTCCGTCAGGTTCGGTCCGCGGCCTTCGGCCACCACGTCGGCAACGCGAGCACGAGCAGGAGGATCGTCGGCATGAACACGAGCGGGAAATCCAGCCGCCAGTGTTCCGCGTGGAGCCGTCCTTGTGTGATATCCGCCAGGTGCACGATGGCGTGCAGCAGGTAGAAGAGCGCCCCTACCAGGACGACGCCGCGGCGCTGGAGCGCGCGGCGGGCCGACAGGAGGAACATCACACCGATGGTGGCGAAGGCCGAGCCGATGTCCTGTACGAAGTGGTGGTTGAAGGGTCCGGTGTCCGGCACCCCGGCCGGCAGGTACTGGAACCAGTTCAGCGGCGCCAGCAGCATCCAGAGCCCGTTGCCGAGGTTGCCCAAACCGATGACAACGAAGAGCGCCCCCATCCAGCGGACACCCCCGTCTTCCTTCCCGGTGGTCATCGATGTCTCCTCACTTTGAGAGGGTTAGAGCCGCGCGTGTCCGCGAGCTGCCGGTTGCCCGGCACGCCGGCGGCGCTATGGGGGGTGAAGGCGAGATCGAACAGGGGGCCGAGCCTAGACCAGACCAATCGGATGGTAAAGGTCCTATCGGTCTATATGAGGTCAGGCCAATTTCGGAGGTCCAGAAAATCCTTGCGCGAGCACGATTATACTAGTATACAAATTCCTGGAGGGCAACCTCATCAGAGATCGGAAGCTCGGAGGCGAACGATGTCCACGGGGGCAACCCAGGCGACCGCCTTGGTGCTGCTGCCGATCTGGTAAAACCCCGACGCACGGGGTGTGCGCAGGCCGGTGGAGGATGAGAAGTTTGAAATGACAATGCAGGAGATCGCCGCTCGGTTCGGCGGTGGTGCCTTGTTCCGCTTCAGCGAGGGCAACCCGAAGGGCTACTGGTGGGACAGGGGATTCATTGACGAGGATGTTCTGGCCGTCCTGGAGGTGGATGTTGCGGACACCGAAGAGAGCATCGCGTGGCTCAGGCAGTACGCTCGCGACGTCCTCCTGCGGCGCTTCGAGCAGAGAGCGATCTACCTGAAGATCATCGGTCCCGTGGAGACGCTCGTGGTCCTGGATGAAATCGTCACGGAATAACCCGGCTCCCTGTCATGACGCCCCCGAAGGTCCTGGGTGGCATCGAAGGCAAGACCATGGCCCGTCAGAAGAAGCTCGAGTCCCCCATCACGTTGTTTGCCGCGATCGAGGCCAGTCAGCACGAGGCGCTGCGCACGATCGCTTTCAAGGAGCGCCGCTCGATGGCCGACGTCGTGCGAGAAGCTCTCGAGCGGTACATCCAGGCCCAGAGCGGGGGAAAAAAGAAGGCGGCCGTGAGAGGGCGTTGACGAGCCAAGCCGGCCAAGCGGGAT
The DNA here is from genome assembly GCA_041486365.1 of Thermodesulfobacteriota bacterium. GTDB lineage: Bacteria > JAUYMQ01 > JAUYMQ01 > JAUYMQ01 > JAUYMQ01 > JBGPLH01. Next base: position 10,910 of record JBGPLH010000031.1, read on the forward strand.
TCCGGCCGGCCCGCCTCACCGCCCAGGGGACCGCTCGCTCGCCATGGCCTGCTCCCAGTTCCGCCCGTCGAAGTGGGTGACCTGCAGCGCGGCGATATCCACGCCGTCCAGGCAGCGCGCGTTCACGTCGATCTTGTCGGGGTCGGAGCGCGGGATGTAAAAGGACGCGATGCCGCAGCACCGGCAGAAGTGGTGCTTCGCGGTGCCCGTGTTGAAGGTGTAGGTCGCGAGATCCTCGCGCCCCGAGAGCAGCTCGAAACGCTCCGGCGGCACGATCCAGTGCAGGTAGCCCTTCTTCGCGCACATCGAGCAGTTGCACTCGCTCACGCGCGCCAGATCCGACCTCACCCGGAAACGCACGCGCCCGCAGTGACAGCCCCCTTCAAAGGTCTTCACCGCGTCCTCCCGTGGATGATCCCGCGACCGGGACCGTCAGGTCGGGAACTCCCTGCGCAGCGCGGGCATCACCTCCGTCGCCAGCAGCTCCATGCTTTTCACGGTCTTCCAGTGAGGCGTGTTGCCCGCCGTCCCCGTGACGATGAACCCGAAACCGCCCAGCTCCCGGTAGCGGTCCTTGATCTTGTCGATGACCGTCTTCGGGCTCCCGTACATCACCATCCCCACTTTCTCCAGCTCGTCGAAGGTCATCTCGCCCGGATGCCTGAACCCCTGCGACATCATCATCCGAAGGCTCGCCTCGGTCGTGTAACCCGGCGGCATCAGGAACTCGATCGGCATCTTGAAGGACTTCTTGAAGAACCACATCACGTGCTCCTCTATCTCTTCGCGCGCCTTCGCGTCGGTCTCGGCCACGTAGGGGCCGGCGGCGAATCCGAGCTGCTCGGGATGGGGCTCGTATCCCAGCGTCTCGCAGTGCTCGCGGTACTGATCGAACATCCGCTTCACGTTCTCGACGGGCGTGAACACCGAGCAGAAGGGGTAGCGCCGCTCGGCGGCCCACTGGATCGTTTCGAGGCTGCCCATCGACGGCAGCCACACGGGCGGGTGGGGCTTCTGGAGCGGGCGCGGCCAGATGTTCACGTACTTGTACTTGTAGAACTTCCCGTCGAAGGCGAAGGGCCCCGGCTCGGTCCAGGCGCGAATGATGAGATCGTGCGCTTCGAGAAACCGGTCGCGGCTCTCGGTCGGGTCGAGATTCAGCGAGAAGTACTCGGCGCCGATCCCGCGCACGAACCCGGAGATGATCCGGCCGTTGCTCATCACGTCGAGCATGGCGATCTCCTAGGCCACGCGGAGCGGGTTGCCGCGCAGCGGCAGGCCGTTCCCGAGGATCGCGATCTTCGCGTTGCGCGTGCGCCTCACCAGCGCCGCCGCCATGATGTTGGGCGAGGGCATGTTGCCGTAGGCATTCTGGTGGTGCTCGTTCACGCAGATCCCGTCAAAACCGAGCTGGTCGGCGTACTCGAGCTCGTCCAGGTAACGGTTGTACAGCCCCACGCCGAGCTCCGGCTTGTAGATCTCGTTCGGGAGCGTCACCCAGGACGACGTGTACTTCTCGTCGAAGTCGTCGGGCAGGTGGGGCCAGGGCATCAGATGGAAGAAGTAGAACTTCATGCAGGATCTCCTCGCGGGGCAATCAACTATTCAGGAACGGAATCACGGCGGCGCAGAAGTCGTCCGCGCGCTCGACGGGCGGCACGTGGCCGCAGGCCGGAATCACCACGAGCCGCGCGCCCGCGATCAGTCGCTCGTAGGCCTTTCCGTGCGGCACGGGCGTGAAGCGATCCTTCTCGCCCCACACGAGCAGCGTCGGCGCCTTCACGCGCGCGAGCCGCCGCGGGAGCTTCGGATCGTGGAAGTAGGGATTCCAGGCCAGGTGCGCCACCGTCGCCCGCTCCCGAAGCTGGGCCTCGATGAACGCCTGGTCCATGCTGCCCGGCAGAAGCGCCAGCGCGGCCGACAGATCCTCGAAGAGGAGCGGCAGCACCGATTCCATCGGCATCGCGAAGATGTCGGGGATCGGGGCTTCCGCAATGGAGAGGCCCGACGCGCCCACGAGCACGAGCTTCGAGACACGCTCCGGGTACTTCGCCGCGAGGTCCGCGGCCATCCAGCCGCCGATGGAGACGCCGAGCACCCGGGCCTTCGGCAGGTTCAGCGCGCCCAGCAGATCGGCGTGATGGAGCGTGAGGTCGTCGACCCGGTCGAGCCACTCGGGCCGCGTCGTTCCGCCGAAGCCGGGACACACCGGCGCGATCACGCGGAAATGCTCCGCGAGACGCTCGTGCACGGGGAGCCACATCCCCGCGCCGCCCGCGCCGTGCAGGAAGAGCAGCGGCTCTCCCCTGCCGCCGGACAGCACGCGCACGGACGTGTCCCCGACGCCGAGGGTCTCCTCGGTGAAGGGTGTGGATGACACGGAATCCTCCGGTAATCGATCCCCCGGTGAGCACACCATCCGCGGGCCGGGGGAAGAGCGGTGCGGCGGGGTGAATGGACGCGAACTCCGGCCATGATGGACGACGGCCCGATCGGTGTCAACGAAGCCGGGCGCGGGGCGCCGCCACGCGGCCTTTGACACGCCGCGATGCCTCTGCTAGGTTGCACGAACGTTTGAGGAGATCTTGTCGATGACCCGCACCGTATCCGTCCAGGTCGCCGATCACACGGACCGCATCGCGATTGCGAAGCCGTTCGCGTGGACGCGCAAGCGCGCCACGCAGCCGGCCTCGCGCCCGGCGGCCACGGGAGGGACTCGATAGGACTCAGTCGATCGATTTCTTGACGCGGCCATGGGCATAGGATCCATGGCCTTTTTGTTTATGCGCGCCACGCGCAGGACGAACGACATGCCGCCCCGCACCCCGATCGCCGAAACCGCCGCGCCCGTCTCCCGGGCACAATCCGGAGAAGCTGCGCGCGCCGCGGCACCCGTCCTTCGGAACGGCCCTCTCCTGCTCCTGCTCTCGAGCGTCTTCATCGGCGCCATGGCGGTGGCCGTGAAGATCGCCTGCCAGTTCCTGCCGGCGGGCGAGGTGACCTTTCTGCGGTTCCTCGGTGGCTGGCTGCTCTTCTGGCCGCTCGCGCGGGCCGGCGTGATCGACGTGCAGCCGCGCAACCGCCGCCTTACCTACCTCCGGGGCACGCTCTCGGGCGTGGCGATCGTCGCCTACTTCCAGGCGATCGACCGCGTCCCGGTGGCGCACGCCGTGCTCATGCAGAACACCTATCCGCTGTTCATCGCGGCGCTCTCCATCCCGATCCTCCGGGAGCGTCCCGGCCTCGGCACGGTGGGGTGCTTCGCGTTCGCCTTCGCGGGGATCGCGATGATGCTGGAGCCGAGCCTCGCGTCCGGGCACGCGCCGCTCCTGGGCTACGCGCTCGGACTCGTCTCGGCGGTGTTCGCAGCCGGCGCGGTCATGGCCACGCGGGCGCTCCGCAAGACCGACAGCGCGGTGAGCATCTTTTACTACTTCAGCCTCGTGGGCTCGATCGTGTCGCTTCCTCTGTTCCTCGCGGAACCCGTCATGCCCCACGGGCCGGCGCTCGCGGCGATGGCCGTCACGATCACGCTCTCGGTGATCGGCCAGCTCCTGCTGAACCAGGCCTTCAAGTACACGGGGGCCGCCCAGGGAAGCGTCGTTCTGATGGCCTCGACTGTCGTGGCCGCGGGCCTCGGAGCGTGGTTCATGGGGGATCGCTACGGGGTCCACTTCCTCGTCGGCGCCGGGATGATCTTCGGTGCCGTGACGTGGATCACCGCACGGGCGCGGCCGGCCCCGGCTCTTCCGGCGGCGGAGCCGCTCCCTCCCGCCTGAGGGACGCCCGCGTTGGCTTTCCGGGGACGCATTCCTATAATGTCGCGCCGCCAGGCCACGGGCGCGCCCTCGGGACGCGCGCCGCGCTGAGTTCCCCCCTCGAGGTCCCGGAGGACGCCCAGGGATGAAGGAGCTTCGCGCCGGCATGCTCCTCGGCGCGCTCGCCGGCGCGCTTGCGGGGACCGTCGAGACCATCGACGTCATCGGGCGTCACGGCCAGCTGCTTTTCGGCCCGGGCGCCGGCTTCTCCCTCACCGCGCAGATCCTCTTCGCGACGATCACGGCGGGCGCGATTCTCGGCGTGGTGCTGGGGGCGCTCGCGCAGGCCGTCGTGGCGCTGGGGAGCGGGAGCACGGGAATCCTCGCGCGGGCGGCGTCCTGGAACCGCGGCCTCCTCGCCTCGCGTTCCCGCGATGCCCGGCTCTGCTTCCTCCTGGCGCTCGTCGCCGCCGCCGGACTGTCGATCTTCCTCCACGCGCTCTCGCGCCTCTTCCTGAACTTCCCGTACGGTCCCCGGCAACTCCTGCCCCACGCCCTCGTCGCGACGGGGTGCGTGGCGCTCGGGATCCTCGCGCGCGCCATCCTGGGCCCGCGCGGCGAGCGCCCCGGGATCATCCCCCTCTCGGCCTTCGCCTGGTCGGTTGCGTTTCTCTCCTCGGGCGCATTCGCGCTGCTGTACGTCATCGACCGCGACTACTACGCGCGCCTGTACAACACGGTCCACCTCGGGCTCGCGACGCTCGCCTTCGGCGCGGCCTGCGCCCTCCTTCTTTCGCTGGCGTCCGGGCTCGATACCACTTCCATGCGCTTCCCGCGCCGCATCGCCCTGGTGCTGGCCGCCCTCTGGCTCGTGACGGCCTCGGCGAGCCTCGCGCTCTATCGATCCAACGAGGATGTGAAGGCGTTCCTTTACAACCGTACGACCTGGACGAAGCGGATCTATCCGCTGCTCGCCCGCGGGATCCCCATCTTCGCGCCGCGACCCTTCCCCGTGGGGGCGGCCTCGCCGCGCGCGGCTTCCGTGGCGGCGGAAGCACTTTCGCCGGACATGAAGGGCGCGAACGTGATCTTGATCACGATGGACGCCGTGCGGGCCGATCATCTCGGCGTTTACGGAAGCGCGCGGACGACGACGCCGTCCCTCGATCGCTTCGGGCGCAAGAGCGTGGTATTCCGCCGCGCATACGCGCAGGGCGCCAACACGTTCCCGTCGTTCTCCTCGCTCATGACGGGCCGCCTCCCCTCGGAAGTGAAGTGGGAGCATCCCTTCGAGCCGCCGCTCCCCGGGGTAAATCTCACCCTGGCCGAAATTCTCGACGGGGCCGGTTACGACACGGCGGCCGTGACGCCTCATCCCTACTTCGACGATCGCTGGGGATTGCCGCAGGGATTCGAGCAGCACGACAACTCCCCGGCGATCTACAACCACGACAACCGGGGCGTCGTCTCCGCCCGCGTGGAGCGCAAGTCGGAGGCGATGCTCGCAGGTTTGAGATCGCCCTTCTTTTTCTGGGCGCACTTCTACGATCCGCACGCGCACTACATGCCGCGGCCGGTGAATCGCTTCGGGGATCGGGACGTTGATCTTTACGACGGCGAGCTGGCGGACACGGATGCGCAGATCGGGAGGCTGCTCCGGTGGATCCATGCGCACGTGCAGGGGCCCGTCATCATCGTGATCTGCGCCGATCACGGAGAGGAGTTCGGGGAGCACGGCGGGCAGTACCACGGCACGACGCTCTACGAGGAGACCATCCACGTCCCACTCCTGATACGCGTGCCGGGGGTTCGCCCGCGTCTCGTCCAGAAGCCGGTGAGCCTCGTCGACGTGCTCCCGACGCTGCTCGATCTTCTGCGGATCCGGGAGCCCGAAGGGCTCGCGGGGCGGAGCCTGGGGCCCGTGTTCGCCGGACGCCCCCCGCCGGATCCCGATCGCCCCGTCCTGAGCGAGGCCACGCAGCTCGCCTGGAAGCGCATGGCGATGCGCGGGCAGTGGAAGCTTGTCCGCGACGACGCCCACGATACCTGGGAGCTCTACGATCTCGCCCGCGACCCCCGGGAGCTGCGCAACCGCTACCGTCTCGAACCCGAGCGGGTCCGGGATCTGAAAGAGGTGCTGCGGTCGACCCCGGGGACACTCCCTTGAGCGATCGCGCGCATTCGCACGAGCGGGGCGCCGTCTCCGAGGCACGCGGCGCCGTTTATCTCACGGCGGCCAAGCTCTGGTTCCTCGCCACCGGCGCGCTACTCCCCATCCTGCTCGCCCGGATCCTCCCGCCCGATCGCTACGGCGTGTACAAGGTCGTGACCGGCGCGATGACCGTCGTGAACGCGCTCCTCGTCACCGGCGCGGTGCAGTCGGTGTCGAAGTTCGTGGCCGAGGATCTCGGGCGATCACCGGAGGTCCACCGCAAG
>JBGPLH010000032.1:0-17012 GCA_041486365.1 Thermodesulfobacteriota bacterium
GCCCGCGCACCTGCGGGTTCGGATGGACCGGATAGATCACCTCGACGTCGGGATACCGATCGACGAGATCGCGGAGGGCGGCGCAGATCGATTCGAGCGGCGCGCCGAAGTTCTCGCGGCGGTGGGCGGTGACGAGGATCAGGCGGCGGGATCCCGGGCCCCGCATCGCGGCACCCGAGAGCGGCTTCCTCGCCACGGCGAGCACCGCGTCGATCACGGTGTTGCCGGTGACGAGGATCCGCGACGGATCGATCCCCTCGCGCAGGAGCGCGCGGCGGGCGCGCTCCGTCGGCGCGTAGTGCCAGTCGGCGAGGTGGGAGGTGAGGCGGCGGTTGATCTCCTCCGGGAAGGGATGGAACTTGTCGTAGGTGCGGAGCCCCGCCTCGACGTGCCCCACGGGGACGCGGCGATAGAACGCGGCGAGCGCCGCGGCGAAGGTGGTCGATGTGTCTCCCTGGACGAGCACGAGGTCGGGGGGCCGCTCGTCGAGGAGCTTTCCCAGCCGCTCGAGCGCCCGGGTGGTTATCTGGGTGAGGGACTGGCGCGGGCGCATGATGTCGAGGTCGTGGTCCGGGACGATGCCGTAGAGCGACAGCACCTGATCGAGCATCTCGCGGTGCTGGGCCGTGACGGCCACCCGGGTGCGAATCCGGGGCGCCCGCGCCCGGAGGGCCGCGATGACCGGGGCCATCTTGATCGCCTCCGGACGGGTGCCGAAGATGACGAGCACTTCAAACAGCTTCTGTCGGCCCCCGCTTCCGCCGGGGACCCTCGGCAGCTCCCGTCGGCCCCCGCGCCTGCCTCCCATGCGCCTCCCTTTTCGCCTTGCCGGACCGGTGCTTCGGCCTCCCCCTCCGGAGGGTGGCCGACTGTAGCGGAGCCCCCGTAACGCCTCAAGGGGCAACGGGAGGATGCCGAACATTCCCAGAGCCTCTCAAAAGGCGGCCGCATCCCTTGCAACTGGGCCTCATCACTAGTAAAATCGCTCGTTCATCCGCAACCTTCAAGGAGTTCCGGTGAAAACCGTCTTTCAGGACAAGGTCATCCTCCTCACCGGCGGGACCGGCTCCTTCGGCCGGGCCTTCACCCGCGCCCTCGTCCGGGACCACGCCTTCCGGGCCCTTCGCATCCTCTCCCGGGACGAGCTGAAACAGAGCGAAATGCGGGCCGAGTTCAAGGACGAGCGGCTGCGCTTCCTCCTCGGCGACGTCCGCGACCGGGACCGGCTCCATCGCGCCATGACGGGCGTCCACATCGTCGTGCACGCGGCCGCGCTCAAGCAGATCCCGGCCTGCGAGTACAACCCCTTCGAGGCGGTGAAGACCAACATCCTCGGCGCGCAGAACATCCTCGAGACCGCCATCGACGCCGGCGTCGAGAAGGTGATGGCGCTGTCCACCGACAAGGCCGTGAACCCGGTGAACCTCTACGGCGCCACGAAGCTGTGCGCCGAGAAGATCGTGATCCAGGGGAACGCCTACACGGGCGGCAGGGGCCCGCTGATGTCCTGCGTCCGCTACGGCAACGTGGTCGGCAGTCGCGGCTCGGTGATCCCGCTCTTCCGCGAGCAGCGCAAGACCGGCGTGCTCACCATCACCGACCCGCGCATGACGCGATTCTGGATCACGCTCGAGCAGGCGGTCGACTTCGTCTCGGGCTGCATCTCCCAGATGCACGGCGGCGAGGTGTTCGTCCCGATCCTGCCGAGCATGCGGGTCACGGACCTCGCGCGCGCCATGGCGCCCGACTGCCAGATCCGGGAGATCGGGATCCGGCCCGGCGAGAAGCTGCACGAGGTGATGGTGACGGAGGACGAGGCGCGGCACACGCTGCAGTTCGACGAGCTCTTCGTCATCGAGCCCGAGCATCCCTGGTGGAAGCGCGAGAAGTGGAAGGGCGGCAAGCCGCTTCCCGACGGTTTCCGCTACTCAAGCGACAACAACACCGACTGGCTCGACGTGGATCGGCTTCGCAGGATGATAGGCGAAGGCTGAGATGCCCCGCGATCGGCGCCACGCTCCCATCCCCTACGGTCATCACTGGATCGGCGAGGAGGACATCGCGGCCGTCGCCGCGGCGCTGCGGGCTGACTGGATCACCCAGGGCCCGACGGGCGAGCGTTTTGAGCAGGCCATCGCGGCCGTGACCGGGGCGCGTCACGCGGTGGCCTTCTCCAGCGGCACCGCGGCGCTGCATGCCGCCTGCTTCGCCGCGGGGATCGGCCCGGGCGACGAGGTGGTGACCACGCCGCTCTCCTTCGTGGCAAGCGCCAACTGCGCGCTCTACATGGGCGGCCGCCCGGTCTTCGCGGACGTGAGCCCCGACACGGGAAACCTCGATCCCGATCACGCCGCGCGCGCCATCACGCCCCGCACGAAGGCGCTCCTTCCGGTGGACTATGCGGGGCACCCCGCGGACCTCGATGCCTTCCGCGCGCTGGCGCGGGAGCGGGGGCTCCTCCTCATCGAGGACGCGTCCCATGCCATCGGCGCCAGGCTTCACGGCCGCCCCATCGGCGCCATTGCCGATCTCACGACGTTCTCCTTCCACCCGGTGAAGACGATCACGACGGGCGAGGGGGGGGCGGTCACGACGGACGACGACGCGCGCGCGCGCGCCCTGCGCCTTTTCCGGTCCCACGGGATCACGAAGGCGCCGGAGGATCTCATCGGGGACGATCCGGAGCGGGGACCCTGGTACTACGAGATGCAGGCGCTCGGCTACAATTACCGGATCACGGATTTCCAGTGCGCCCTCGGGCTCACCCAGATCGCCAAGCTCGACCGCTTCCTCGCGCGGCGCCGCGCCATCGTCGCGCGCTACGACGAGACCTTCGGCGCCGATCCCGCGCTCCGGATCCCGGCCCTGCGGCCGGGGGCCGAGCCGGCCTGGCACCTCTACCCGCTGCGCATCCGGGCGGAGCGCCTTCGCGCCGGGCGGCGGGCGGTGTTCGAGCGGCTGCGCGAGCGGGGACTCGGCGTGCAGGTGCACTACATCCCGACGCCGCTGCAGCCTTACTACCGGAAGAATTTCGGGCACGCGCCGGGCGATTTCCCGAACGCGGAGGCCTACTACGCGGGGGAGATCTCGATCCCGCTCTACCCGAGGATGAGCGACGAGGACGTCGGGGACGTGATCGCCATCGTGACGGAAGCGATCGACGAGGTGCGCGCGTGACGATCGAGATACCCGGCGAGGCGTACTACACCGAGCGCATCGTCCCTTTCAACGAATCGGCCAAGGGACGTGGCGAGATCGAGGAGGTGCTGGCGCTCCTCCGGCAGGCCGGCGTGCGGGGGCGCGTGCTCGACGCCGGGTGCGGCCCGGGGCTCAACGTGGCGCGCATGCGCGAGGCGGAGCCCTCCTGGTCCGTGACCGGTGCGGACTACTCGCCCGCCGGCGTCGGGATCGCCGCGCGGCGGGCCGGCGGCGCCTTCCTGAACGCCGACGCCCATCACCTGTGCTTTCCCGACGGGATCTTCGCCGGCGTGATCATGACCCACGCGATCGGCCACGTGGCCGACCCGGCGCGGGTGCTCGGCGAGCTGGCCCGCGTGCTCCGCCCCGGCGGCGCCCTCGTGCTCACCACGCCCAACCGCCTGTACGTGGAGGTCTACCGCGTCTTCAACGAGCGCGGGCTGATCCCCTACCGGCGCGACACGACCGTGCTCCGCTACTACGACGCCTCCGAGCTCGAGGCGGCGCTCCAGGCCGCGGGTTTCGCGGTGAAGTCGGTCCGGATCTTCGGCAGCCATCCCGCGCTCGAGCGGCGCCTCGTCGACATGAACCTTCTCCCGCCGGACGTGCGCGTCGACGATGATGCCCGGCGGGAGCGCATCATCGCCCTCGCGGTCAAGGAGCGCGGACCGGACTCCGTGCTCTGAAAGACGCCCGCGCGCCGTGCTCTAAAGGATCTCGCATGATCGTCCTCGGAATCACCAACGCATTCGACAGCGGCGCCTCCCTCACCATCGACGGGAGGACGGTGGCCGCGGCCAACGAGGAGCGCTTCACCCGGCGCAAGCAGGACGACTCCTTCCCCTGGCGCTCCATCGAGTACGTGCTCTCCGCGGGGGGCGTCCGGGCCTCCGAGATGGACGCGGTCACCTACGGGTGGGGGCGCGATTTCGACGAGCACAAGATCCTCCCCGCCCTTTCCCAGCGGGTGATCCGCGCCGTGCGGCAGGAGCCCGATTCGGCCGACGTCGTCATGGCGCGGATCCGCGTGGAGCTCGAGCGCGACCAGGTGCGCCGGGACGAGATGGCGAACATCGCCCGGGAGAACGGATGGGCGGACAAGCTCCACGTCTACGACCACCATTACTCGCACGCGGGGAGCGCCTACTTCGGGAGCCCCTTCGACCGCGCGCTCGTGTTCACCGGGGACGCGCGGGGCGACTTCCGGAGCGCCACGGTGCACCTGGGCGAGGGGGACCGGCTCCTCGAGCTCGACTGGCGCTCGTCCTTCGACAGCATGGGGTTCTACTACTCGATCATCACCTTCCTGCTCGGGATGCGCCCCGTGCGGCACGAGGGGAAGGTGACGGGGCTGGCGGCCTACGGCGACCCCGAGAAGTGCATCCACGTCATGCGCCAGATGATCGGGTTCACGGAGAACACGATCTACGCCAACGTCGGGCGCATGTTCAAGCCGTTCTTCACCGATCCGCCCCCGGCGCTCCGGGAGGCCCTCTCCCACTACTCGAAGGAGGACGTGGCAGCGGCCTGCCAGCAGCACCTGGAGGACGTGATCCTCGCCTACGTCCGCCGCTTCCTCGACGAGCAGAAGGCCGCGGGCACCCCCGTGGAGAACATCTGCCTCGCGGGCGGCCTCTACGGCAACGTGAAGCTCAACCAGCGGATCTTCGCGCTTCCGGGCGTCCGGAACGTCTTCGTCTACCCGAACATGGGCGACGGCGGGCTGTGCGTGGGGAGCACGCTCAACTGGCTCGCCGAGAACGGGCACAAGATCCAGCGGCCGATCGACACGATGTACCTCGGCCCCTCCTTCACCGACGAGGAGATCAAGCAGGCGATCGACGCCCACGGGGTCCCCCACCGCCGCCTGAGGAACAAGGTGCAGGAGACGGTGGATCTGCTCGCGCGCGGGAAGGTGGTCGGCTGGTTCCAGGGACGGATGGAGTTCGGGCCGCGGGCGCTCGGATCGCGGAGCATCCTCGTCCACCCGAAGGACCCGACGGTGAACGACTGGCTCAACAAGCGGCTGCACCGGACGGAGTTCATGCCCTTCGCGCCGGCCACGACGTCGGCGCTGGCGCCCCGCTGCTACGTCGGCTGGCGGGAGGATCACCTCGCGAGCCGCTACATGACGGTCTGTTACGACTGCACGCCCGAGTTCAAGGAGAACTCGCCGGCCACGGTCCACGTGGACGGCACGGCGCGCCCGCAGGTGGTCTTCCGGGAGGACAACCCGGACTACCACGACGTGATCGAGGGCTTCCACCGGAAGACCGGGAACCTCTCGGTGATCAACACCTCCTTCAACGAGCATGAGGAGCCCATCGTCTGCTACCCGGACGACGCCGTCCGCTCGTACCTTGGCAACAACGTCGACTGCCTCGTGATCGGAAACTGGTTCGTCGGGAAGGAGGATTGACGTCGTGCTTCGCCCCGTGGTCCAGGTGGGAGGTAAGTCGATCGGCGACGGGCATCCGTTCTTCGTGATCGCCGAGGCCTCCTCCAACCACAACCGCGACATGAAGACCGCGCTGGGCCTGATCGACGCGGCCGCGGCCGCAGGCGCCGACGCGGTGAAGTTCCAGGCCTTTACGGCGGACAAGATCGTCGCGCGCATGCGCGAGAAGCATCCCTACATCGAGCATATGTTCCCCCACGCGGGAAGCATGCACGAGGTCTACGCCTCGATGGAGCTCCCGCGGGAATGGCTCAAGGATCTGAAGGCGTACAGCGACGAGCGGGGCCTGATCTTCCTGTGCACCCCCTTCGACGAGGAGGCGGTGGATCTTCTCGAGTCGCTGGGAATGGCCGCCTACAAGATCGCCTCCTACGAGCTCTGGCACCTCCCGCTGATCCGCCACGCGGCGAGGACGGGCAAGCCGCTGCTGATCTCCACCGGCATGGGCAACCTCCAGGCGATCGAGGAGGCGCTCGGCGCCGTCGCGGCCGAGGGGAACGAGCAGGCCGCCCTCTTCCATTGCGCGATCAACTACCCGCCGCCCTTCACCGAGCTGAACCTCCGGGCGATCCGCACGATGAAGACGGCCTTCGGCGTCCCGGTGGGCTACAGCGATCACTCGACGGGCATCACGGCCGCCATCGCCACGGTCGCCCTCGGCGGGAACCTCTTCGAGAAGCACTTCACCCTCTCGGCGTCCATGCCCGGCCCGGATCACCCCTTCTCGATCGAGCCCGAGGGGCTGGCGGCGCTCGTGCGCGGGGTACGCGAGTGCGAGCAGGCGCTCGGATCGCCGATCAAGCGGATGCTCGAGAGCGAGCGGGCCGGCTACCTGATGGGCCGCCGGTCGATCTTCGCGGCGGCGGATATCCCGGCCGGCGCGCGGATCACACGCGAGATGCTCGCGATCCTGCGGCCGGGGACGGGGCTGGAGCCGAAGCACCTGGACAAGGTGATCGGGCGCCGCGCGGCCACGGACATCCGCGCCCAGGATCCGATCACCTGGGAGAAGATCGCGTGAAGCCCGTCACTCTCGCCGGAGGTCCCCCGCGAAGCGGGGGCCGACTGTGATAGTGCAGGGAGAGAAGGTGCTATGAAGCCCGTCAGCCTCGACGGCAAGCCCGTCGGTCCCGGAGAGCCGATCTACGTCATCGCCGAGGGGGCCAACAACCACGCCGGCGATCACAAGATCGCGATGCAGATGGTCGAGGCCGCGGCCACGACGGGCGCCGACGCGGTGAAGTTTCAGTGCATGGACGCCGACGAGTTCGCCGTGCCCGCCTACGAGTGGTACAAGGTCTACCAGCAGCTGAAGTTCTCGAAGCAGCAGTGGAAGGATCTCAAGGATCGCGCCGCGGAGCTGGGGATCTCCTTCTGTGTCGACGTGCTCGACCCGCCGAGCGTGGATCTCCACGTGGACATCGGCACTCCCTTCTTCCGCCTGCACGCGGGCGACCTCGTGAACCCCTTCCTGCTGAGATACGCGGCGCAGGCGGACCGGCCCCTCCTCCTGCACACCGGCATGACCACGATCGGCGAGATCGAGTTCGCGATCGACTGCATCACGGCCGCGGGGAACGAGCAGATCGTGCTCCTCCACGGCTTCCAGGACCATCCGTCCCTGCACGCCGACATGCACCTGCGCGTGATCCGCACCTACCAGGAGATCTTCGACCGCCCCGTGGGCCTGAACGATCACACGACCGACACCGTGGCCGCACTGGCGGGCCTGGGCGCGGGCGCCATGGCCATCGAGAAGCACTTCACGACGGACCGGGCCGCGAAGCGATACGACTGGGTTTCGGCGCTCGAGCCGCAGGAGTTCCGGAAGATGGTCGAGGATCTGCGCAGCGCGGAGACCTGCATGGGCAACGCGCTCCGCGAGCCCTCGGCGAAGGAGCTGGCCTGGCGGGAGACCACCCGCAAGTCGCTCGTAGCCCGGGAGGACCTCCCCGCCGGGACGATCCTCACCGAGGAGAACGTCGCGATGAAGCGGCGCACCCCGCTGGGGATCGGGCCGCTGGACGCCCCGTCGATCTTCGGAAAGCGCCTGGTCCGGGCCGTGAAGCGCAACGATCTTCTCACCCTCGAGGATCTGGCCTGACATGCCCCCGCCTGACACGCCCTCGCCTGTCGTGAGCCCGCGGGTCGTCGCCGTGATCACCGCCCGCATGGGATCGGATCGCCTCCCCGGAAAGGTCCTGATGGATCTGGCCGGCAAGCCCGTGACCACGCACATGGTGGAGCGCCTCCGCCACGTGCGGGGCATCGACGGGGTCTGGCTCGGCACCTCCGTGAGCGCGAACAACGCCCCTTTGGTCGCCCTGGCCCGGGAGCTGGGGATCGAGGTGTACCAGGGAAGCGAGGAGGACGTGCTGGAGCGGCACGTGACGATCGCCGACCGGAGCGGGGCTGATCACGTGGTGCGCGTCACGGCCGACTGCCCGCTGTTCGACATCGAGCTGGCCTCTCGCATGGTGGCCCACCACCGCGGGGCGAAGGCCGATTTCACCTACGTCCCGGCGGTGCTCTCCGTCGGCGTCCTCGTCGAGGTGATCAGCCGCCGCGCGCTCCATGTGGTCCACGAGCGCTACCAGGGCGAGCTGATCACCGTGCCGATCAAGGAGCACCCCGAGGATTTCCATATCGAGCCCTTCGGAGTCCAGCAGGGACTGGACCCGCGCCTGATCCGGCCTGAGTTCCGTCTCACGCTCGACGAGGCGGCCGACTACGAGCTGCTGAAACGCATCTACGGCGCGCTCTACCGTCAGGGGAAGCCCGTCGACGTCATCGAGGCCCTCGCGTTCCTCGACGCGCACCCCGAGGTAGCCGCCATCAACGCCCAGGTGCGGCAGAAGACCGGGAACCTCTACGCCCAGGAGCTCGACGCCCGCGTGCTCGCCGCCCGGCGCGACGGGCCGGCGGCGGAATGAGCCTCCTCGTCCGGGCCGACGGGAGCCGCGCCATCGGCCTCGGCCACCTCATGCGCTGCCACGCCCTGGCCCAGGAGGCGCGGCGGCGGGGCCACCCGGTCTACTTCCTCACGCGCCCCCTCGACCACACGGGCATCGCGAAACTCCGGTCCCTGGGCGAGAGCTCCATCCCCCTAGTCGGCCCGGAGGACCCTCCCTCCGACCTCACGGCCACGCTGGGCGCGCTCCGACTCGCCTCTCGCGGCGGACTGCCCCGGCGCCCGATCCTCGTCACCGATCACAACGACCTCGACGCCGCCTGGCTCCGCGGCGCGCGAGAGGCGGGCCCCGTCGTGGTGAGCCTGAACGACCTCCCCCGCATCCGCTACGCCTCCCACCTCGTCGTGAACGGGAACGTCGGCGCCCAGAAGCTCGCCTACGAGACGGAGCCGGACGTGCGCCTCCTCCTCGGGCCCGCCTACTTCTTCTTCCGCGACGAGTTCCTCTCTCCGGGAGCAGCCCGGACGGATCAGCCGGAGGCCGCGCGGCGGATCGTCGTGACGCTCGGCGCGGGTGATGCGGGCAACGTGACGCAGCGGGCGCTGGAGGCGCTGGAGGGGTCGGCGGCGACGCTCGACGTCACGCTCGTCGCCGGGGCCGCCTACGGCCACGTCGCGGCACTCGAGGCCGCCGCGGCACGCTCGCGGCACCGCGTGCGCATCGAACGGGATCCGCCGGGCCCCGCCCGCGTCTTCGCGGCGGCGGATCTCGCCCTGTGCGCGGGAGGCTCGACCGCCTACGAGATGGCCATCCTCGGCGTGCCGTCCGTCGTCCTGATCCTCTCCGACACGCAGGCGGACGCCGCGCGGGCGCTGGACGACGAGGGCATAGCATTGTGCGCGGGAGAGCCGGACGCTGGACGGATCCTGGACGCGGTCGAGCTCCTCCGGAGGGACGGGAAGCGCCGCCGGGATATGGCGGCGCGGGGCCGCGCGTGTTTCGACGGGCTCGGGCGCATGCGGGTGATCCGGGAAGCGGAGGCACTCGCGGGCGGGCCGCGCGAGGGAGAGGCCCTTGCCTGACGTCGATGACATCGACGCCGTCGTCGCCGAATACGACCGGACCTTCGGCGGGATCCTCGTCGAGGGAATCGACCTGGCCGCGGCCAATCGCCTCTCCTTCTACGGCATGATCCACGCCCGCACGGGCTGCGCGTCCGCGTCCCGCCGATCACGCTGGCTCGACGCGTTGAACGACCAGGCGGTCCTCCTGCGAGACAGGCTGCGCCGGACCGCCCCCTCGTCTCCGCCGCTTCCCGCCCCCGGGCCGCCCCGGACGCTCTTCTTCTTCGAAGCCATGAACCCCTCCGTCCATGCCACCCTCCGCCCGGCTCTCGAGGAGTTCTCGCCCGCCGAGGCCCGCGTCGCTTTCGTCCAGGGCGCTCACGTCCCGGAGGGAAGCGCTCACGAGACGCTGGTGGTGAAAGACTGGATCCCGCGGGGGATGGCGCACCGCTGCCCGGATCTCCCCGCCGCCCTCCGCACCCGGCAGCGCGAGGCGCGGATGGCGATCCTGCGCCGGGAATCGCTCCGCACGTGGCTCCTCCGGATGTCCCTTCGCACCGCCGACGCCGCGCGCGCGTTCACGAGAATCTACGACGCCTTTCCGACCACGGTCCTCGTCACGGCCTCCGACACGTCGTTCTGGGGATACTGCGCCACGGTGGAGGCACGCCGGCGGGGAATCCCCTCCGTGACTCTTCAGCACGGAATGATGGTGGGCGCGGCAGGGTATGTGCCCGTCGTCTCGTCCCTCATCGCCGCCTGGGGCGAAGCCAGCGCCCGCTGGTTGCGGGAGAGGGGCGTCCCTCCGGAGAAGATCGTCGTCACCGGGGCGCCGCGCCTGGACGGGATAGTCAGAGGGACGCGGTGTCCCAGGGAGGTCCTTGCGGCCGGCCTCGGCGTGGATCCCGGGCGTCGATGGGTGGTCCTCGCGACCAACCAGATCCCCTTCGAGCGGAACGCGGCGCTCCTCGCGACCGCGCGCAAGGGGGTGATAGACTGGGGCGAGCCCGCGATCCTCCTCGTGAAGCTCCATCCCTCGGAGGATCCGGCTCCCTATCGGTCGGCCATCGAGGGCGATCCGGACGTGGTGGTGGTTCCCCATGGCAAGGTGGATCTCTATGACTTGCTCGCCGCGGCCGACGCCGTCCTCACCTTCCACTCCAGCGTGGGCCTGGAGGCCATGGCCTTCGATCGTCCCGTGGTGAGTCTCGAAGCCTTCGGCGAGGAGAACCCTCTGCCCTATGCCCGGACCGGCGCGGCCGCAGCCGCGCGCTCGACGGAGGAGCTCGCCCGCGCACTTCGGGAAGACGTGGCGGACGGGGTGAGGACACTGGAGCGCCGGTCCGCGCGCGCAAGGTACGTGCGCGACAACCTTCTGGCGACTGACGGGAAGAGCAGCCGGCGGGTCCGGGATCTGGTGGTGTCCCTCGCGCCGGGGAGACGCGCGTGAGCCTTCGCCGCCGAATCCTCTTCCGCCTGGGGCGGGCGCTGGACCGCTCGGGCATCCCCGCCTTCGCGAACTCGGTCCTCGGCGGCCTGTACACCATGTACAAGGCCAAGGATCTGGGCGCCTTCGGGAAGGGAAGCACCATCCGACCCTTCTGCATCTTCCAGGGGGCGCGTCACATCCGGATTGGTTCGAGCACCCACGTCCGCGCGGGATGCCATCTTCAGGCCGTCGAGTCCTACGCCGGCGCGCCGGAGGGAGGCGCGCCCCGAGGGACGCCCGAGATTCTCGTCGGGGACAGGACGCTGATCGGGCGGTTCTGCCATATCACCGCGGTTCGCCGAATCGAGATCGGTCAGGGCGTGTTGTTCGGCGAGGGCGTGTTGATCGCCGATCACGATCACGGCTTCGAGGATCCGGCGGCGGCGCCCCGCGATCAGCATCTGTCTCCAGGGCGGCCCATCCGGATCGGCGACGACTGCTGGCTGGGGGATCACGCCGCGATCCTGGCGGGTGTCACGCTGGGAAAGCATGCGATCGTGGGCGCCAACGCCACCGTCACCCGGGACGTCCCGGATTACACGGTCGTCGCCGGCAACCCCGCGCGCCCCGTATCCCGGTACGATCCCGATCGGAAGATCTGGGTCGCCCTCGCCGGGGTGGGAAGCGCGGGAGAAGATCTTGCCTGACATCGACGCCTACGTCGCAGACTACGACCGGTTCTTCGGCGGTATCGACGTGGAGGGAATCGATCTCGCCTCGGCCAACCGGACGTCCTTCTATATCTCGATCCTGTCGGGGGAGCGGTTCCTGACAGGCTCTCTCCTCGCGCGGGCGCGGGAGACGCTGCTCGCCCACGCGGTCTTCGCGCGCGAGTTCTTCCGGAAGGAAGCCGCCCGGCGGGATCCACGCCCTGCCCGATCGCCGAAGGTGCTCTTCTTCGTGGAGGGGGTGAACCCCGCGGTGGAGGGCACGATCCGGAGCGTCCTCGCGCAGTTCCCCGCCGACGAGGCGCGCGTGGCGCTGGCCTACGCGGAGGGGGAGCGGTTCCCCGGGCAGTACGATGTGGTGATCCTGGGCGAGTTTCTCGCGCGCGGCGCCCCCTGGTCGCTCGCCACGCTCCCGGGGGCGATTCTCGCCCGCCAGCGCCGGGCCGGTCTCCCGGTGCTCCGCCGCGCGTCGTTCCGCGCGTGGCTCCTGCGCCACTCGCTCCGCACGGCGGCGGCGGCCCACGCCCTCCCGCGACTTTACGACGCCTGGCCCGCGACCGTGCTCGTCACTGCCTCCGACACCGGGTTCTGGGGCCGCTGCGCCACGCTGGAAGCGAAGCGCCGGGGAATCGCGACGCTCACGCTCCAGCACGGGATGATGGCCGATGCGGCGGGTTACGTGCCCGTCGTCTCCGATCGCTTCGGCGCATGGGGCGAGGCAGGCGCGCGCTGGTTGCGAGAGCGCGGCGTCCCGGCGGAGAAGATCGCCGTCGTCGGAGCACCACGCCTGCCGGATCCGGACTCGGCGCCCCGAAGGGATCGCACCGCGCTCGCGGCCGGCCTGGCCATCGATCCGGCGCGCCGCTGGGTGATGCTGGCGACGAATCCGATCTCCCTGGGAAAGAACGCGGCGATGCTCGAGGTGGCGCGGGCGGGGGTGCGCGCCTGGGAGGCGAAGGCGATCCTCGTTCTGAAATTGCACCCGTCGGAGGACCCGGCGGCCTACCGCGCGATTCTGGGCTCCGATCCGAACGTCGTCCTGGTTCCGCACGGCGAGGCGCCGTTGTATGATCTGCTCGGAGCGGTCGACGCAGTGCTCACGTTCCACTCGAGCGTCGGCCTGGAGGGGATGCTCTTCGATCGCCCGATCGTGAGCCTCGAGCCCTTCGGGGAAGAGAACCCGCTCTCCTACGGGCGCGAGGGCGCCGCGGCCGTCGCCCGCGGGGCGGACGAGCTGGCTCGGGCGCTCGCCGCGGACGTGCCGCCGGGCTCGAACGCCGGGGCCCGCCGCGCCGCCCGCGAGCGTTACCTGAAGGACAACCTCGACGCCGTCGGGGAGAAGAGCGCGGCCCAGGTCCGGGCCCTGATCCGGGTGCTGGCGTCGGAGAAGACCCCTTGAGCCGCCGACGATCGCTACTCTCCCTGATACGCATCCGCTTACGGTCCGCTTTCCTCCGCGCGCGCCTGGCGCGCATGGGCCAGGCCACGACGTTCCAGGCTCCCGGCCCATGGATCGTCGGGGGCGGGCGAATCGCACTGGGGAACGCCGTCTTCGGGCGTCCCTTCGTCCGTCTCGAAGCCATCACCTCTTCCCGCTCCCCGGCCCGGGGGCCGATCCTCACCGTGGAGGATCGCGCCTACCTGGGCTTCCACGTGTCGGTGTTCGCCACGCGGGGCGTCACGATCGGCCGGGACGTCTATCTCAACGGCCACGTGACGATCTACGATCACTACCCGCCACTCGATTCGGAGGACGCGGGCGCGCCCGGACCGGCGGACGAGCGGGTGGGCGAGGTGTCCCTCGGCGATCAGTCGTGGATCGGCTGGGGCGCCGTCGTGATGCCCGGCGTGCGCATCGGGACCCACAGCGTGCTCGGCGCCAACAGCGTGGCGATCGAGGACGTCCCCGATCACTGCGTCGCCGTGGGGAACCCCGCGGTGGTCGTCCGGCGCTACGACGCGCCGTCGAAGCGCTGGGTGAGCGTGGAGCCGGATGGGGGCGGGCCATGAAGCCGCGGGCGCGCTTCGGCGCCATGGGCGAGGGTTGCGCGATCGAGAGGCCGGGGCCCTTCCTGTGGAACGCCGACCGGATTCGCCTGGGGTGCCGCGTCCGAATCGGTCGCGAAGCCCGTCTCCAGGTGAACCTCCATGACGGCCATGCGGTCCACTGGATCGATATCGAGGACGACGTCGTGATCGGCTCCGCCTCCCAGCTCAGCGCGAGCCTCGGGATCACCATCGGCCACGGCACGCGGATCGGCGAGGAGGTGCTGATCACCGACAACATGCACTGCTACGAGGACGTCTCGACGCCGATCCCGCTCCAGACGGTGCGCCCGGTGGGACCGGTGCGCATCGGGGCGAACGCCTACATCGGCCGCGGCGCCGTGATCCTCGGCGGGGTGACGATCGGAGACGGCGCCGTGGTCGTGGACCGCGCCGTTGTCCAGCGAGACGTGGCGCCGGGCGAATGGGTCGCCGGCTGCCATACGGGCCAGATCACGCTTCGCCGCCCCTGAAGGAACGCCGTCCCGCCATCCCCCTGTCCGGAGCCCGCGTGGAAGATCGCTCTTCGTTCTGGGTCCGCTACTACCGTGAAATCGTCGCGCGGAAGAATCCCTGGCTCGACTACTCCAACGAGCGCGTCCAGGCCCAGACCTTCGCGCTCTCGCTGGAGGCGGCCGGGCCGGTGCACGGGCGCCGCTGCCTCGACGTGGGATGCGGCTGGGGCCAGTTCTCGCTGTGCCTCGCGGCGCTGGGGGCTTCGAAGGTGACCGGCGTCGATGCGATGGAAGATCTGATCGCGCATCACCGGAAGAGCCACCCCGACCATCGCTGGACCACGGGGGACGTCCTGAACCCCGCCTTCCGCCAGAGCCTCGGCGCCTTCGACCTCGTCTTCCTGCTGGAGGTCCTCCAGTACATGCCGATCCGCGAGGCAATCCACGGCCTGTGGGAGAGCCTTTCTCCCGGCGGTCGCATCGTGGCCATGGTCCCCAACCGCGAGTGTCCGATCATCCAGGGGGCCGTCGCGCGATTCGAAGGGAAGTACGCTCCTCCCTCTCCCGCCGAGCTGGTCGCCGTGCTCGACGACTTGCCCGCCCGCCACTTCTGGCACATCCGCGGGCTCACCTTCCAGGAGGACCAGCGGCACCTTCCCTACGGCGTCTCCCCGTGGACGACCCGTCCCGCCTGGGACGCGCCTCCGAACCGGCTGCTGGTCGTTGCGGAGAAGGCGGCCGAACAAGCCTAGGGCGTTCCGGCCCGGGTGCACCTCCGGGCTTGCCGGGGCGGGGGACGATCCTTCCTCAGCATGTCCTTGGGCGAAGGGCGCTCATCCGACCCAGGAATTCCCCAAAAAAAAGAATGAACACGAACAGGATCGGATAGGCGAAGCGCGGAGAGCCGTAGGTGACGAGGTGCACTAGGGTCCAGTAGATCACCAAGAGGCCGAACACCGTTTTTGGCCCGTGCCGGATCTGGATGTAGCCCAGGAGGCCTCCCGCGAGGATCAGGAGGTGAAACAATTCCAGCGCGACTTTCTCGAAGATCGAGTACTTCTTCGGGACGGCGAGATAGGGGGCCCAGTACAGATCGAAGAACTTTCGGGGCATGCGCCGGAAGAAACCCACGGGATCTGCTGCGATACTTTTCACCGCCAGATCCCTGAATGCCCTGTCCCGTCTCAAGGCCAATCGGCCTTCGTAGGGCTCCGGCGCACCGGCCTTCGACTGCCCCTCGTATTCCTGAAACTCCGGGTGCTCGAGGAGGAACCGCTGGAAAAGCGGACTTCGCTTGGGGAGGTACCGCCCTCCCGAGTAGGGGTTGTTCCCGGCCCAGAGCACATCCCCGCCGTTCGTTGCATAGAGCGCCGGCCGTTCGAAGGTCACGAAGTTCCGGACCAGCCAAGGAGCGATCACGCCTGCGTAAGCCGCCAGGAAGGCCAGACCGTATGAAATGCGACGGCCTCGTTGCGCAAGCAGGAGGGCCACGACGAAACCGAAGGGCAGGAGGCCACCGCGGGTGAGATCGGCCAAGCCGATCAGGACACCCGCGACCACGGACCTTCTTCCCCTGGGCTCCGTGAGCGCGCGGGTGATCGCGAACATCGTCGCAATCAGAAAGAAGGTGAAGACCAGTTCGGAGTCGACGACGCCACAGGCGAGGATCGACGGAACGAAGAACGCGTAGAGGATCGGCGGCGCATACAGGGCGGCAGCCTGACCTCGACTCCCGTAGAACAGCCGTGCAAGCAGCCAGAGAAGCCCGCAGGCCAGGGTGTCCAGCATGGCCTGCGCGACGAGAATGCCGCGTACGCCAGGTCCAAACAATACCATGACCATCGAGATGAAAACCGGATAGACGGGCAGCCGGTGAAGCGTCGGGAGTCCCTCGACGATCGCGTAGCTCCCCCGGAGCAAGTTCCCCCCGATTGCGTAGTACTGCGACGCGTCCCTAGATATCTCGGGGAGCGGATTCCAAACGATTGCAGCGAGCCGGATCAGAAGGGTCGCCAGGAGGATAAGCGAGATGGGAATCCAGGATCGTTCGGCAGAGGATTCTGTCATCCGTCACCCCCTCGAACGGGCGGCGTACCCCCGCCGGCTCCTCCGGAGGGCACGGCAGAGGAGGAATCGAGGATCGGGCGGTTGACGCGGTAGACGATGGTCTCCGGGCCCCGCTCCACGTGCACGACCTCGAACAGCCGGGGGTAAGCGGCGATCACCGGGCGCAGGAACTTCTCGCTCTCCCAGTGCCAGTGGCTGTCCTCGATCACGTAGGCAACGTGGTGCCGTCGGATCACGTCGATTGCCTCCCTGGGGTCCCGGCTGAAGGGATAGCAGGTGGTCCGGTGCCCGGTGAGCAGGTAGCTGTTCCAGGGCTTGCTGTCCATGATCACGGCTTCCTTCGGCGCGTTCGCGTCGATCCATGCCCCCGCCCGCACGTAGGCCGACGCGCCCCTATCCACGCGATCGTAGAGGTTTGCCGCGCCCCGCGGACCGAAGTCGTCCTGGATCGTGAAGCGCGCCTGCCGTGCCAGGAGCAGCGTCGAGAGCAGGACCGCCAGGACGAGCACGGCGAGCCCGGCCGGGCCCGCGGGGCCGGTCACGGGCGCCGGTCGCCTCCTGATCCATCCCGCGACGGAATCGGTCCCGCGCATCATGTAATAGAGCGCCAGCGGCATCACGGGGAGAACGTACCTGGCGCGCACCGCCGGGTAGA
>JBGPLH010000033.1:0-16900 GCA_041486365.1 Thermodesulfobacteriota bacterium
CATCCAGCCCGATTTGAGCGTCTGCCACAGTCGCATCGGATCAATCCGGCTCGAAGGCCCGTTCCCAGTCGATGGACTGGATCCGGGGCAGAGGTTTCGTCTTGTCGAGGAGGAAGCTCCCCATCACGAGGACGTCCATCCCCGTCTGGACGAAACACCGGTAGGCATCGGAGGGGGTGCACACGATCGGCTCGCCGCGCACGTTGAAGGAGGTGTTGATCAGCACCGGCACGCCGGTGAGCCGATCGAACTCGGCGATCAGGTCGTGGAAGAGCGGGTTCGTATCGCGTTCCACCGTCTGCACCCGCGCCGATCCGTCCACGTGGGTCACCGACGGGAGCACCCGGCGCTCGGGCCGCACCTGCGCCACGAGCAGCATGAAGGGACTCTCTTCCTTCAGCTCGAAGAATTCCTCGCAGCGCTCCGCGAGGACGGCGGGGGCGAAAGGGCGGAAGCTCTCCCGGAACTTGATCTTGAGGTTCACGCGGTCCCGGTTCTCGGGGTTGCGCGGATCGGCCAGGATGCTCCGGTTCCCCAGGGCCCGCGGCCCGAATTCCATGCGTCCCTGGAACCAGCCGATCACCTGCTGGTCGGCGATCCCCTGCGCCACCCGTCGCACCAGATCGTCCCGCGAGAGGGCCGTGTAGGGGATCTCATTGGTGTCGAGGAACGCGCGAATGTCCTCGTCCGGATAGCCGGGCCCCGTGAACGCGTGGCGCATCACGAAGGAGCGATCATTTCCGAGCAGCGTGTGGTGGATATAACTCGCCACGCCGATGGCGCCACCCGCGTCCCCGGCGGCCGGCTGGATGAAGATATGCTCGAAGGGCCCTTCCCGCAGGATCCTCCCATTGGCCACGCAGTTGAGCGCCACGCCGCCCGCCATGCACAGGTTCGGGCTTCCGGTCTCCCGACCGAGATGGCGCGCCATCTGCAGCATCACCTCTTCCGTCACGCGCTGCACGCTCGCGGCGATGTCCTTGTGCCGCTGCTCCAGCGGCGCTTCCGGATCACGGGGCGGCCCGCCGAAGAGTTCGTCGAACTTCCGGTTCGTCATCGTGAGGCCGGACAGGTAGTTGAAGTAGCTCATGTCGAGATGGAAGCTGCCATCCGGGCGAATATCGATCAGCCGCCCCACCTGGTCCAGGTATCGGGGCTCCCCGTAGGGGGCCAGGCCCATCACCTTGTACTCCGCGCTGTTCACCGTGAAGCCGAGGTAATACGTGAAGGCGGAGTAGAGCAGCCCGAGCGAGTGGGGGAACCGGATCTCCCGGAACAGGCGGATCCCGTTGCCCTCCCCCCGCCCCCAGGTCGCCGTCGACCACTCCCCTACCCCGTCCACCGTGAGAATCGCCGCCTCCCGGAAGGGCGAGAGCAGGTAGCTCGAAGCCGCGTGGGACAGGTGATGCTCGATCATCAGCACCTCTCCCTCGTAGCCGAGCTTGTCGCGGATGAGGGAGGGAATGATCAGCTTCTCCTGGAGCCAGGACGGGATCGCCTTGAGGAACGGCTTGAGGGACCAGGGGAAGCAGGCCAGGTGCGTGAAGAGGATCCGCTTGAACTTGATGAAGGGCTTCTCGTAGAAGCCCACGTAGTCGAGATCGTCCGCGCGAATTCGCCCCTGCTCCAGGCAGTAGCGGATCGCGTGGATCGGGAAGTCGGGGTCGTGCTTCTTGCGGGTGAATCGCTCTTCCGACGCCGCGGCCACGATCTCACCGTCCCGAAGGAGGCAGGCCGCCGCGTCGTGATAGAAGGCCGAGATCCCGAGGATGTTCATGCCGCCTGATCCGTCCTCTGCCCCACCATCACGAAATACCCGCCGCCGCTATTCTGGGTCACGATCCACGCAAGCTGTGTGAGGAGATGCGCGGTGCGGCTGCCGGACAGGCTTCCGGACCGGCGCGGCTTGAAGATCTTCTCCACGTCCGACGAGGAGTAGAGCTCCGCCCGGGGAAAGGAGCTCACGTAGGTCACACCGTTTCGCCGGAACCAGTCCAGGACCTCGTCCACCGTGTGCACGCTCTCGTGGGGATGCTCGTACTGGTCGGCCCACCAGGTGCGGCGCTTCTCGGAATCGTTCTCCAGCTTCACGAGCTGCTTCTTGAGCGCGCGGTCCCTGGCCTCCGGGTCGAAGCGGAGCTGCCAGCGCACCACCCGGCGCCGCACGTGGAGCATGAGGCGGCCATACTTGTTGTACAGGCCGATCACGAGGAAGCCGCCGGGCCGGGTGACCCGAACCAGGTGCCGGAAGCCGCCGTAGGGATCGCCCGTGTGATGGAGCACCCCGTTGCAGAACACGTAATCGAATGACTTGTCGGGGAGGCTCAGCTCGAGAAGATTCTCCCGCTGAAACCGGACGCTCGCGAGGCGGAGCCGATCACGGAGCGTCTCGGCCAGGGCCAGTGACTGTTGCGAGTAGTCCACTCCGAGCACGCGGCGCCCCTTGAGACCCAGGAAACAGGCGAGCTGCCCCGTGCCGCACCCCGCTTCGAGCACGTCCGCGTCGAAGGGAATCTCGGCGTCCAGCTTGTGCGCCCACCAGGAAGCCTGGCGGTCGAGATCCTCCCGCGTGCGGTACTTGTTCGGGTCGAACCCTGGGAAGGGGTTCTCCTCGTAGAACACGTTGACCGTGCGAAGGACCTTCTCGTTCCGGGACGGATCGGCCATGGTTCCTTTTGCGCGAGCCCGGCGTCCCGTCCCGATCCGCCGCCGGGTAGGCGGCCGGGAGGACAAGGCGCGCTTTGGGCTCCAATGTCCGGCGGTCCCTCTGCTCGGACCGGGACGGCCCCCGAGGGGAGGTCCCGTGGCCCACGGTCGGCCGCAAGCACTGCATCCTACGGCAACCGAGGGGACCTGTAAACCCGCGCCGCGGGTCCTGAAAGGCCCCCGCAGGGCCCCCCGCGCCGTTTTCTCCCATCGGCCCGCCACCCGGAGTCCTGAAGCCGAGGCGTTCCTTGTCAGCGGCCTTTCACCACCGTGACGCCGGGGCCCCGTTCCGGAGGATCTCGGCCAGGAGAATCCGTGCGATGCGCTCCTGCCCCGCCGCGTTCGGATGCGGAAGATCATAGGGGCTGAACAGGGCGGCCGCCTCGCCCGGAGACACGGCCGTCCTCAGGAACGGCACCCCCTTGTTCCTCGCCACGCGCTCCGCGATCGCCTGGTAGCGCGCGTGGGCCGCGAGCAACTGGGCGAAGGTCGCATAGCCGGTTCCCCGGAGGAAGTTCGTGTTCCCCCGGATTTTGGGCGTGAGGGGAGCCGGTGGCGCGTCGAGCAGGACAGGCCGCGCCCCTCGGGAGCGCGCCAGATCGATCATGCGCGACAGATTCCATGCGTACTCGTCCGGCGATACCCAGACGATCGGATGGGCCGAGGGAACCCAGTGCCCGAGGCGCGAGATCGCCATGACCGGCACGGCGCGGTACAGCAGGAGCCCGGCGAGGCGGCTTCGGTAGAGGAGATCCTGGAGAGCCTCCAGCCGGGGGCCGTGCGGGCTGGTCACGCCGCGATCGAGCGGCGAGGCGAGGTGATCGTTCCACCCGAAGCGGATCACGACGATGTCGGGCGCGTCGGGCAGCGCCTCCCTGCGGAGCACCCGGAGACCGTGGAAGCTCGTGTACCCGAGCGTCCCGTAGTTGATCACCTCGAAACGCCCGGGACCCCCACGCCCATCGAGGAGCGCCTGGAGGACCTCCGGGTAGGGCCTGGGCGCCTCGAAGCGGCCCACGCCTGTGGCCAGGACGCCGAAGGTGCAGGAATCGCCGAGGACCGCGATGCGAAGCGTGCCCGATGCTCTTTGCCGTGCCGTCTCGGTCCCGCGAAATCCCCGGGCGTTGAGTCGCACCGACGGGGCCCAGGGAAGTCGCATGTGCGGGCGATTGCGCCACAGCAGGTAGGGATCCGGAATGAACATCCGGAAGAGGACGGGGCCGCGCGCGAAGGGATCGTCGAGGATGCGACGGTCCAGATCCGACAGCCGCACCGCTCCCTCGAGAACCAGGAGGGTGGCGAGCGCGGCGACCAGGGACTTGGCGAGCTTTCGAACAGGCCGGGACAGGACTCCCCTCGCCCGCATCACCCGCCGGGTCACCGAGCCTCGCTGCGTGCGACCAGCGAGGCGATCTCCGCGAAGAGGATGCGCCCGATGCGTTCGTGCCCGGCGGCTGCGGGGTGAGGGATGTCATAGCGGCTGAAGTCCCGCGGGGCCTCCTCGGGCGGAGGCGCCGTGCGCACGAAGGGGACTCCTTTCTCGCGCGCCACCCGGGCTGCGATCGCCTGGTATCGGTCGTGGGCGGCGAGGTATTGATCGAGGGTCTCATAGCGGGTGGCGCCGATGAACGCCTTATTTTCTCGGATCTCCGGGGTGATGGGCGCCGCGGGAGCGTCGAGCAGGATGGGCTGCGCGCCGTGCGCCCGCGCCAGATCGATCATCCGGGAGAGGTTCCAGGCATACTCCTCCGGGACGACCCAGGGAACGGGATGGGAGGACACGGTCCAGGCCCGGGTGCGCTTCTCCGTGATCGGGTTGCCCTTGTACAGGAGCAACGCGATCAGGCGGCTGCGGTACGCGAGGTCCTCCAGCTTCTCCAGCCAGGGGTTGTGGACATTGGTGAAGGAACGATCCGCGGGGCAACCCAGCAAGTCGTTCCACCCGAACCGGATCACGACGAAGTCGGGATCGTCGGCGAGGACCTCCTTTCGCAGCATCCGCAGGCCGTGGTAGGTCGTGTAGCCGATCATTCCGTAGTTGATCACCTCGAACCGCTCCTTCCCGAAGTTCCTGTCGAGGAGCTCCTGAAGGATCGTCGCATAGGGCTTGGGTGTGGCGAAATACAGGGGCCCCATCGTCACGAATCCGAAGGTGCACGAATCGCCGAGAACGGCGACCCGGAGGACCCCCGGCCGCTTCTTGCGGGAAATCTCGGGGGATCGAAGACCCCGGCTGTTCAGCGTCTCCGGCGGGAGCAGAGTCGGCTTGTTCGCCCGTCCCCGCCACTGCAGGAACGTGTCCACCGCCGCGAATTCCAGCATCAGGCCGGAATGCGAGAAGGGATCGCCGAGAATGCGGTGATCGAGATCGGTCGCGCGGACGAGTCCTTCGAGGAGCAAAAAAGTGAGGACGAGACTGACGACGGATTTGAGGAGCTTTCTGCGGAGCATCCGGGCGCCTTCGGATATGCCGAAGCCCCGGCCTCGCGGCCGGGGCCCGTCAGATGGAGCGGGTGATGGGAGTCGAACCCACGACATCGACCTTGGCAAGGTCGCACTCTACCACTGAGTTACACCCGCGGAAAATCGGCAGACTTTATAGTCGATTCGCCCGAGTGCGTCAAACGGGCTTGTCCGGCCCTCGTGTAGCGCAGGGCCCTGACGCCTACAGCTTCGTCACCTTGCCGGCAGCCGCGATGATCCCCTTGGTGGCGTTGCGCGTGTCCACGATGCAGCGCGCGTGATCGACGACCCAGCGGTAATCGATGTTGGAGTGGTCCGTGATGATCGCGACGCAGTCCGCCGCGCGCACGTTCTCGGGCGTGAGACCCACCGAGCGCATCTTCCGGTGGTCCTGGCGCAGCAGGGGGACGTAGGGGTCGTGGTAGTTCACGTCCGCCCCCTTCCCTTCCAGCATCTCGAGGATGTCCAGCGCCGGGCTCTCGCGCGTGTCGCTCACGTCCTTCTTGTAGGCCACGCCCAGGATCAGGACCTTCGAGCCCCTCACGCTCTTCTTGTGGGCGTTGAGCGCGTCCGTGATCTTCCCGATCACCTGGTTCGGCATGTCGCTGTTCACCTCGGTGGCCAGCTCGATGAACCGCGCGCGGTAGTTGAGGGCCTTGAGCTTCCAGGCGAGGTAGGCCGGGTCGATGGGGATGCAGTGGCCGCCCAGGCCGGGCCCCGGCTGGAACTTCATGAAGCCGTAGGGCTTGGAGGCCGCGGCGTCGATCACCTCCCACACGTCGATGCCCAGCTTGTTGCACATGATGGCCACTTCGTTGGCCAGCCCGATGTTCACCGCACGGAACGTGTTCTCGAGCAGCTTCACCATCTCCGCCGACTGCGTGGACGAGACGGGGATCACCTCCTTGATGATCTTCTCGAAGAGGCGCACGGCCACTTTCGTGCACTTCGGCGTGATCCCGCCGACCACCTTGGGCACCTTCCAGATCGGGTACTGCTTGTTGCCCGGGTCGATCCGCTCGGGGGCGAAGGAGAGGAAGAAATCCTGGCCCACCTTGAGCCCGGTCTCCTCGAGCATCGGGAGGAAGAGCTCGTAGGTCGTCCCCGGGTAGGTCGTGCTGCCCAGGACTATCAGTTGACCGGGGCGCAGGCGCTTGCGGATGTCCTCCACCGCCGCCAGGATGTAGGACACATCCGGGTCCTTCGTCTTTTTGAGCGGCGTGGGGACGCAGATGTTGATGGCGTCCAGTCGCTTCAGCTCGTTGAAGTCCGTCGTGGCGCGCAGCGCCCCGCGCTTCACCATGGCGGCCAGCTCGTCGTCGGAGATGTCGAGGTTATAGCTCTTGCCCGCGCGGATGCTCCGGACCTTCTCCTCGTCCAGATCGAATCCCACCGCCTCGAAGCCGACCTTCGCGAACTCGAGCGCGAGCGGGAGCCCCACGTAGCCCAGGCCGATCACACCGACCTTGGCGGTCTTTTCCTCGATCGCATCGTAGAGGTCGCGGTACCGGTCGGTCCCCTTCCCCGCGCCTTTCCGGGTGGAACGCTTGGGCTCTCGTCGGCCCGCGCTTCGCGCGGGACCTGTGGTCGTCATCGGGATCTCTCTTCTTGAATGAAGGCTTTCAGGTAGTCGAAGCCGGACACGAGGGTCGCGGCCACGGCGAGGTACAGGATCCACTGCCCGACCTGGATCAGGTCGAAGGGCTCCTTCCAGGCCAGGATCAGGCAGGTGATCGCCGTGTACTGCAGGAAGCTCTTGCGCTTGCCCATCCAGGAGGAGGCGATGTGCCGCCCGTTCGCGGATGCCATGCTCCGCAGGCCCGTCACCGCCAGCTCCCGCCCGATGATCACCACGGCGGCCCAGGCGGGCACCCGGTCCAGCGGTATCATCATGATGAGGGCGCTCGACACCAGGAGCTTGTCGGCCAGCGGATCGAGGAAGGCGCCCAGGCGGGTGACCAGGCCGTGCCGCCGGGCAAGCCAGCCGTCCACGACGTCGGTGAGGGAGCCCGTGAGGAAGATGGCCGCGCCGAAGGTGTTCCAGAAGGGCTCGTTCCAGCGCAGCGTGACCATCAGCACGGGCACGAGCGCGATCCGGCCCAGGGTGAGCCAGTTCGGGAGGGACCAGAACGCTTCCCGGTCCCGGCCGGTCACGCGTCTTGCTTGCGCGTCCATCGCGTGGATCGCCTCCGCATACGCCGCAGGTCCCGCGGGACGCGGGGGGATCGGGCGTCGCCGCCCCTCACGGACGCGAGGTCCGTACCTCCCCGGCGCGAGCCCGGTAAAGCCCGTAGAAATGCCGAACGCGGCGCACGTACTCCTGGGTTTCCCCGTAGGGCGGAATATCGCCGTACTTCACCACCGCGTCCTGACCCGCGTTGTACGCCGCGATGCTGCGATCGAGGTCTCCGTCGAAGGCGCCCAGCAGGGACTTGAGGTAGCGAATGCCGCCCTCGATGTTCTCGCGCGGATCCAGGACGTCCGACACCCCCATCTCATAGGCCGTCTCGGGCATGAGCTGCATCAGGCCCAGCGCGCCCTTCGACGACACCGCATGAGGATCGAAGTCGGACTCCGACTTGATCACGGCCAGCACGAGTGCCGGGTCGACGTCGTACTTCCCGGCGATGTCGCTGATCGTCTGGTGGTAGCGGTCGGGGGGACGACTCGTTCCCATCCGATAGGGCCCCCGGGTGAAGCGCTCGGAGAACGCGGGGATCTTGCGGAAGCCCGCATCCCGGGGGCTATCCGTGAAATAGGGCACGCCGTTCAAGTACTTAACGTACAACTCGGCCGCGGCCATTATAGGGGAGGGCAGAATCATTGACAACCCCAAAGCCGCGGCCAGGGACAGGCGACCCGAAGCGTGCACCAATGCGCTACGCCGCATACGACCTCCGAGGCTGACGGCCGGGGTACCCGGGGGGACGCCTTCCGGGTCCCGCTGAGAGCGATGTGCGCACCTCGCGGCGATTGGTGCGCAGCTTCGAGCCGCTCTCCGGGTGATCCAAATCGGGGACGGCGGTCGAGAACGCATCTCCCGTCATCCAAGGGTCCTGCCCGGCGCCGGCCGCGCAGCCGAAGTCACGCCCGCCTGGAACGCCGCTTCCGGAGGACCCTCACCCATATCCGACAAGACGGCCCGTTCGCCTTGACAAGGCGGGGGGCGTCCTCTAATTCTCCTTCGACTTCGCCCCGGATCTCTGCCTTCCGGGGCGGTTGAGCTCAGACCCAGCGCGGGACCGTCTCCTGCTTGGAGTCGGATTGACTTCACCCGGGAGCTCCGCGGGCGGAACCTCCGGCCTGAGTGGTCTTTATCGGCAGTCCGGGCGGCGAAGTTAAGGCCGCCTCCCCCCCGGGCCGACGCCCGCGGGAGGGACCATGCCGGGGCGCAGGCCCCGTGCCGTCCTCCCGAGACACCTTCCTCCACGAGGCCCGTGGATGCGCGAACCCACCGTTATTTCAAGCGATTACATCGTCATCGGGAGCGGTATCGCCGGGCTGTTCTTCGCCCTGCGGGCCGCCCGCTCCGGCACGGTCACGCTCATCACCAAGAAGGACCGGAAGGAGTCGGCGACCAACTACGCCCAGGGCGGGATCGCCTCCGTCGTCGGCCCCGACGACACCTTCGAGGACCATATCCGGGACACGCTGGTGGCCGGGGACGGGCTCTGTCACGAGGACGCCGTGCGCTTCGTGGTCACGCAGGGGCCCGAGGCCATACGCGCGCTGGTCAATCTCGGGGTTTCCTTCTCGCAGGGAGGCGGGGGCGGGGAGGCGTTCGATCTCGGGCGGGAGGGAGGCCACTCCAAACGACGGATCCTCCACGCGCTCGACCGGACGGGACAGGAGATCGAGCGGGCGCTTCTCCAGGCGGTGGCGGCGCACGAACGGATCCGCGTCCTGGAGTATCACGTCGCGATCGACCTCATCACGGCGCGCAAGATCGGGCTCAGCGGGCCGGATCGCTGCCTGGGGCTCTACGCGCTCGACCGGAGCCGGAAGGAGGTCGACACGCTGCTGGCGCGTGCGACGCTGCTCGCAACCGGAGGCGCCGGGAAGGTCTACCTCTACACCTCCAATCCGGACATCGCGACCGGCGACGGGATCGCGATGGCCTACCGCGCGGGGGCGGAGGTGGCGAACATGGAATTCATCCAGTTCCATCCCACCTGCCTCTACCACTCCCAGGCGAAGAACTTCCTGATCAGCGAGGCCGTGCGTGGCGAGGGAGGCGTGCTGCGCACGCGGGAGGGGCGGGCCTTCATGAAGAACGTGCACCCGATGGCCGATCTTGCGCCCCGCGACGTCGTGGCCCGCGCGATCGACCGGGAGCTGAAGGCCTCGGGCGACGAGCACGTGCTGCTGGACATCTCCCACCGCGGCGCCGATTTCGTGAGGCAGCGGTTCCCCACGCTCGTGGCCCGGTGCCTCGAGTTCGGGATCGACATGGCGGCCGGGCCCATTCCGGTCGTTCCCGCCGCGCACTACGTCTGCGGGGGCGTACGAACGGATCTGCGGGGAGAGACGACGCTGCGCGGGCTCTTCGCCTGCGGGGAAACGGCCTGCACGGGCGTGCACGGCGCGAACCGCCTCGCGTCCAATTCGCTCCTCGAGGCCGTGGTGTTCGCGGGGGCCGCCTCCACCCGCGCCGCGGAGGTGCTCGGCGATCTCGAGCCGCCGCCGGCGAAGGTGCCGCCCTGGATCCCCGCACCCGATCTCTCCGAGTACGAGGCGGTCGTCATAGCGCAGAACTGGGACGAGATCCGGCGGTTCATGTGGAACTACGTGGGGATCGTGCGGAGCGACCGCCGGCTGGCGCGGGCGCTGCACCGGATCGAGATGCTGCGCGAGGAGATCAACGAGTACTACTGGCACGCGGGGGTGACGCAGGACATCGTGGAGCTGCGGAACATCGCCGCCGTCGCCGAGCTGATCATCCGCTGCGCGACGGACCGCAAGGAGAGCCGGGGGCTGCACTATACGATCGACCACCCCCACCGCGACGACGAGCGCTTCCGCCAGGATACGCTCATCCGCCGGGACCCCGTGACCCGCAAGCCTCTCCTGCGACGGGGGCCGCTCACGTCGGCGGCGCTCGAATATGGCGCCGAGGGCAACCCTGCGGTCGCCCTCGTGGTTCTTCTCACGAAGGCTCGGCAGGAGCCTCGCCCTCCCGTCATTCCTCGAAGAGCGGCAACTGCGGCGCGCGCTCGGACTCGGGGAACTCGACGGGGTACTTCCCGGTGAAACAGGCGTCGCAGTAGGTGTTGCGCTGGGAGGCCGCCACGGCGTGCATCCCGTCCACCGACAGGTAGCCGAGGGAATCGGCGCCGAGGTAACGGACGATCTCGTCCACGGTGTGGGAGGCCGCGATCAATTCCTTCCGGGTGGGCGTGTCGATCCCGTAGAAGCACGGATACTCGGTCGGCGGCGCGCTGATCCGTACGTGCACCTCGCGGGCGCCCGCGCCGCGGATCATGCGGATGATCTTGCGCATCGTCGTGCCGCGCACGATCGAATCGTCCACCACGACGACCCGCTTCCCCTCCATCGCCCCGCGCACCGCGTTCAGCTTCACCTTCACGCCGAAATGCCGGATCGACTGCTGGGGCTCGATGAACGTTCGCCCCACGTAGTGGTTCCGGATGAGTCCCAGCTCGAAGGGGACCTTCGCCTCCTCCGCGAATCCCATCGCCGCCGGCATCCCCGAGTCGGGGACCGCGATCACGACGTCGCAGGGGATCGGGTGCTCCTTCGCGAGCTGCCGCCCGAAGGCCTTGCGCATCTCGTACACGTTGCGCCCGTACAGCTCCGAGTCGGGGCGCGCGAAATAGATGTACTCGAAGATGCACATCGCCTTGCGGGTTTCGGCCCAGGGGCGGTAGGCGTGCAGCCCCGTCTCGTCGATCACGATGAACTCCCCGGGCTCCACCTCCCGGATGAATTCCGCCTCGAGGAGATCGAGCGCGCAGGTCTCGCTGGCCACGACCCAGGCGTCCTTGAGCCGCCCCAGGACCAGCGGGCGGAATCCGTGCGGGTCCCGCGCCGCCATGAGCTTGCGCTCGGTGAGGAGCACGACCGAGAAGGCCCCCTTCACGCGGGAGAGCGCCTCCACGACCTGGTCCTCGATCCGGTTCTCGCGCGACTGGGCGATCAGGTGGACGATCACCTCGCTGTCGACCGTGGACTGGAAGATGGCCCCGTAGGCCTCGAGCTCGTCGCGCAGGATGCGCGCGTTCACGAGGTTGCCATTGTGGGCGATGGCGATGGAGCCGCGGGAGTACTCGACGGCGAAGGGCTGGGCGTTCTTGAGCAGGCTCTCGCCGGTGGTGGAGTAGCGGACGTGCCCGATGGCCATCCGGCCGGGAAGCGTCGCGAGGACGGTCTCGTCGAAGATATCGGCGACGAGGCCCATGGCGCGGTGGGTGTGCAGCCGCTGGGTGTCGCTGGAGACGATACCCGCGGACTCCTGACCGCGGTGCTGGAGGGCGTACAGGCCGAGGTAGGTGAGGTTGGCCGCCTCGCTGGAGCCGTGGATCCCGAAGATTCCGCACTCATCCTTCGGACGCTCCGAGCGCACGTGCAGGCGCCCACCGCCGCTGCGCCTTGAGTCGCTATTCACGGAGCTTCACCCCCGATCGCCCGGACGCGTGTCCCGCGCCGGCACGCGTTGAAGGCTACCACCCTACCCTCCCTCGCGCAACGCGCGAGAGAGCCCCTCGCGCCACGCCCCGCGGATTTCACCAATCGGGAGATCGATCCAGTCGCCGATCCGGAGCCGGTCCCCGCCGACCCTGCCGATCACCTCGAAGGGCGCGCCCGCTTCCCGGGCGATCCGCTCGGCCCTTTCCCTATCGGATGGATCGAAGCTCACGATGATCCGGGAGGGCGCCTCCCCGAAGAGGAGCGCGTCGGCGCGGGACCCTCGCGGCAGCTCCACCTCCGCGCCGATGATCGCCTCGGGCCCTCCCACGCAGCACTCGGCCAGCGCCACCGCGAACCCTCCGTCCGCGCAGTCATGGGCCGATCGGAACAGGCGCGCCGCGATCCCGGCCCGGCATGCGGCCTGCACGGCTTTCTCCCGCGCCCAGTCCAGCGGGGCGGGCCGGCCCCGCTCGATCCCGTGCAGGGCGGCCAGGTACTCGCTCGCGCCCAGCTCCCCGGGCGCCTCCCCGAGGAGCGCGACGAGGTCCCCCTCGGACCGGAAGAAGGGCGCCGCGAAGGCGGTCGCGTCCTCGATCAGGCCCACCATGGCCACGATCGGCGTCGGGAAGATCCCCCGGCCCTTGGTCTCGTTGTAGAAGCTCACGTTCCCGCTCACCACCGGCGTGTCCAGCGCGCGGCAGGCCTCCGCGATTCCCTCCACGCACTCGGCGAACTGCCACATGATCTCCGGCCGCTCGGGGTTGCCGAAGTTCAGGCAGTCGGTAATGGCGAGGGGAAGCGCTCCCGCGCAGGAGACGTTGCGCGCCGCCTCCGCGACGGCAAGCGCCGCGCCGAGGCGCGGATCGAGGTAGCAGTACCGGTGGTTGCAGTCGACGGACAGCGCGATCGCCTTGCGCGTGTCCTTGATCCGGATCACGGCGGCGTCGCCGCCGGGGCCCTCGAGCGTGTTCGAGCGAACCACGCTGTCGTACTGCCGGTACACCCAGGCCTTGCTCGCGAGACCGGGTGACCCGATCAGGTCGACGAGGGTTCGTCCGAGGTCCTCCGGGACGGGGATCCCGTCCGGATCGAGGGCCTGGATCTCGTCCTGCCAGGCGGGGCGCGTCATCGGCCGCTCGTAGACCGGCGCTTCCTCGGCCAGGGGCTTCACCGGGATCTCGCCGACGACCTTCCCCGCGTGCAAGAGGCGCAGGAGCCCGTCGTCCGTGACGCGCCCGACCACCTCGACCTGGAGATCCCACTTCCGGAAGATCGCCTCGACGTCCCTCTCACGTCCCGCCCTGGCGACGATCAGCATCCGCTCCTGGGACTCGGAGAGCATGATCTCGTAGGGGGTCATCCCCTCCTCCCGGAGCGGCACGCGGGACAGATCGATCTCGATCCCGACGCCGCCACGGGAGGCCATCTCGAGGGAGGAGGACGTGAGCCCCGCCGCGCCCATGTCCTGGATCCCCACGATCAGGTCCCCCTTCATCACCTCCAGGCAGGCCTCGAGGAGGAGCTTCTCCGTGAAGGGATCGCCCACCTGCACCGTGGGCCGCTTCTCCTCGCTCGTCTCCGAGAACTCCTCGCTGGCCATCGTGGCACCGTGGATCCCGTCGCGCCCCGTGCGGGAGCCGACGTAGATCACCGGGTTCCCCACGCCCGCAGCCACCGCGCGGAAGATCCGGTCCGCACGGAGGAGGCCGAGGTTGAAGGCGTTCACGAGAATGTTGCCGTCGTAGCAGGGATGAAAGGCCGTCTCGCCGCCGACCGTCGGGCAACCGAAGGAGTTGCCGTAGCCGCCTATTCCGCGCACCACGCCGTCCACCAGATGGCGCTGCCGCGGGTCGTCCAGGCGCCCGAAGCGTAGCGAGTCGAGCGAGGCGATGGGCCGGGCGCCCATCGTGAACACGTCTCGCAGGATGCCGCCCACGCCCGTGGCGGCGCCCTGGTAGGGCTCGATGAAGCTCGGATGGTTGTGGCTCTCCATCTTGAAGACGACGGCGAAGCCATCGCCGATGTCCAAGACCCCCGCGTTCTCGCCGGGGCCCTGGAGCACCCGGGGCCCCTTCGTGGGGAACTTGCGCAGGTGGACGCGGCTCGACTTGTAGGAGCAGTGCTCGCTCCACATGACCGAGAAGATCCCCAGCTCGACGAGATTGGGCGCGCGGCCGAGGATCTGGAGGATCCGCTCGTACTCCGCGGGCGAGAGGCCGTGGCGGGCCACCACCTCGGGTGTGATCTCGGAGGAGGAAGCGAGGTGCGTCATCGGGGCGCGGAGGGAGACGCGGCCTGCGGCGCGCGCCCGGGAGTGGGACGCGCGGGCGCGGCCAGCAGGGTGTCGATCAGGGCGTCGAGGATGCGGCGGCCGTCCTCCCCGCCGAGCCCCGGCTCCACCGCGTGCTCGGGGTGAGGCATCAGGCCGAAGACGTTGCCGCGGGGGTTCATGATCCCGGCAATGTGGAGAAGCGATCCGTTCGGATTGGCGTCCTCGCTCACCCGGCCGTCGGGGGTCGAGTAGCGGAGCAGGATCTGGCCCTTCGCCTGGAGCGCCTCCAGCGTCGCCGGGTCGGCGTAGTAGCACCCCTCCCCGTGCTTGATCGGGATCCGGAGCACCCGCCCCTTCTCCGTGCGGCTCGTCCAGGGGGTGTCGCTCCGCTCC
Source organism: Thermodesulfobacteriota bacterium (assembly GCA_041486365.1). Taxonomy (GTDB): domain Bacteria; phylum JAUYMQ01; class JAUYMQ01; order JAUYMQ01; family JAUYMQ01; genus JBGPLH01. The sequence goes on from JBGPLH010000033.1 coordinate 14,483, forward strand.
ACGCGGAGCGCCTGCCGCGGCTCGCAGAGGAAGCGCAGCGATCGGTTGCGGATCAGCGCGCCGGGCAGGAGCCCCGACTCGCAGAGGATCTGGAAGCCGTTGCAGGTACCCAGTACGTAACCCCCGGCCTCGGCGAAGCGCCGCACGGCCTTCATCACCGGCGAGAACTTGGCCATGGCCCCGCAGCGCAGGTAGTCGCCGTAGGAGAACCCGCCGGGCAGCATCACGGCGTCCAGGCCCTCGAGCGATTCCTCTTTGTGCCAGACGAAGCGCGCCCGGACACCCAGCACGTGCGCCAGCGCGTGGTAGGCGTCGTGATCGTCGCAGGAGCCCGGGAAGACGACGACCCCGACCTGGACGTCCTCGCGGGACCTGGGGCTCACTCCTCCTCCAGCGTGATCTTCCACGATTCGATCACCGGGTTCGCGAGCAGCTTCTCGCTCATCTCGTGGAGCAGCGCCTCGGCCTTCGCCCGGGGCATGTCCGCGAGATCGATCTCGAAGCACTTCCCCGCGCGCAGATCCCGCACGGCGTCGTACCCGAGGCTGTGCAGCGCGTTCTGGATCGCCTTGCCCTGCGGGTCCAGAACCCCTTCGCGGGGCATCACGATCACCCGTGCCTTCATGGCTGGCTCCTCCCGAGGCGCCGCGGCGCGGTGCGTTCCGACGAGGGGGCGTTCCCGCAGGATCTCACGCCCCGCAGATCCTCCGCTCCACCTCGTGGTACGCCTCCTCGATCTTCCCGAGGTCGCGGCGGAAGCGATCCTTGTCGAGCTTCTCGTTGGTCGCCTTGTCCCAGAGGCGGCACCCGTCCGGGCTGATCTCGTCGCCCAGCAACACTTGCTCCTGCCAGCGCCCGGCTCCGCGCCCGAACTCGAGCTTGAAGTCCACGAGCCGGATCCCGCGCGGGTCGAGGAACTTCAGCAGCAGCTCGTTCACCCGGAACGCCTCCCGGCGGATCGTCTCGAGCTCATCCGCGGTGCACAGGTGGAAGACCAGGGCGTGGTCGTCGTTGATCGGCGGATCGTCCAGATCGTCGCGCTTGTAGTACAGCTCCAGGATGGGCCGCGGGAGCGTCTCCCCTTCCGGCAGACCCATGCGCTTGGCCAGGGAGCCGGCGACGACGTTCCGCACCACGACCTCGACGGGGATGATCGTGAGGCGCTTGCAGAGCATTTCGCGGTCGGACAGGCGATCGACGAAGTGCGTCCGGATCCCGTTGTCCTCCAGGAGCTGGAACAGCACGGTGGAGATCCGGTTGTTCACGATCCCCTTCTCGACGATCGTCCCCTTCTTCTTCGCATTGAAGGCGGTGGCATCGTCCTTGAAGTACTGGATCACGAGGTCCGGATCGCTCGTGGCGTAGAGGATCTTGGCCTTCCCCTCGTACATCTTCTCGCGCTTCTCGGGCCTGGCGATGGTGCTCATTGAGTACTCCGAGCCCCCGGGGTACGCGCCCCGGGCGGCGCTACGGGGCGCGGCGGCGCGGGGACCGCGCCCCGCCGCGGCGGGCGGGGGCGGACGCGCCGAAGACGCGCCGGAACAGGGTATCCACGTGGCGGAGGTGTTCCTTGAGATCGAAGCAGGCGGCCAGCTCCTCCCGGCGAAGCACACGGGAGACGTCGCGATCCTTGGCGAGAAGCGCCCGGAAATCCACCCCCGCCTTCCGCCCGGATGGAGCGGCCGAGATGTCCCGCCATACCTTCATCGCGTTGCGCTGCACCCAGGCGTACGCGTCCTCCCGGGACACGCCGCGCCGCGCGAGCGCGAGCAGGACCTGCTGGGAGAAGATCAGCCCGCGGGTGAGATCCAGGTTCTCCCGCATCCGGTCCGGGTAGACGACGAGCTCGGCGAGAAGGCGCGTGAGGCGCGCCAGCATGTAATCGAGGAGGATCGTCGAGTCCGGCGCGATGATGCGCTCCACGCTCGAGTGGCTGATATCGCGCTCGTGCCACAGGGCCACGTTCTCCAGCGCCGCGAGCGCGTTGCCGCGGAGCACCCGGGCCAGCCCCGTGAGGTTCTCCGCGGCGATTGGGTTGCGCTTGTGGGGCATCGCGGAGGACCCCTTCTGCCCCTCGCTGAAGAACTCCTCCGCCTCGAGCACCTCCGTGCGCTGCAGGTGCCGGAGCTCGACGGCGATCTTCTCGATCGAGGCGCCGACGAGCGCGAGCGTGGTGAAGAACTCCGCGTGGCGGTCCCGCTGCACCACCTGGGTGGCGACGGGCTCTCCCGTGAGCCCGAGGCGCCCGAGCACGGCCGTCTCGATATCGGGATCGAGGTGGGCGAAGGTGCCGACGGCCCCGGAGAGCTTGCCGACCGCGACGCTCTCCCGCGCCCGGACCATGCGCGCGCGGTGCCGCGTCATCTCCGCGTGCCAGAGGGCGAGCTTCAGGCCGAAGGTGATCGGCTCGGCGTGCAC
>JBGPLH010000034.1:0-16621 GCA_041486365.1 Thermodesulfobacteriota bacterium
GACAGGATGGAGGGGAACGAGATCCGCCGCTACGTCGAGAAGCCCCAGATGGAGTATCTCGTCGGCATGGGGATCTGCGTGCTCGAGCCCGCCGTGGCGCCCCTCATCGCCCGGGGACAGCGGATGGATCTCCCCGACCTCATCACGGCCCTCATCGCGGCGGGGAAGAAGGTCGTGGGGTGGGAGACGGACGCTTACTGGCTCGACATCGGACGCCCCGACGACTACGAGCGCGCGCAAGCGGAGTTCACGGAGCAGAGGGAGCGGTTCGGGTGGAAGGCGTGACCGACGCGACGAAGGCGCCCCGCCCAGGGGCGTTCGCCGATCTTCCCGCCGCCGCGGTCTTCGCGCTGGCGCTGGCCCTGCGGCTTGCCTGGGTGATCTTCGTCCACGCCCGCCATCCGGGCGATGCGGCCTACCTTCAGGGCGACGCGATCGAGTACACGACGGTCGCGCGCAACCTCCTCGTCGGCCGCGGCTGGTGGAGCCCCGACGCCTCCGGCGGCCCCTACTTCCACGGGCCGGTGTTCCCTCTCTTCGTGGCGGCGTTCCTCGGATCGGGCTTGTCGCTCTTCTGGGTCACCGTCGCGCAAGCCCTGATCGGGGCGGCCACCTGCTGGGGCGTGGTGCGCGTGGGCCGCCGCTTCACGAGCCCGGCGGGAGCCGTGGCCGCGGGTCTCGCCATGGCGTTATACCCCTACCTCTTCCACTACACGGGCCTCATCCTCACGGAGACGCTGAGCGTCCTCTTCGGCCTCCTCGTTTTCGCGACGCTCGTCGCCTTCTCGCGGGAGCCCTCGCGATGGAACGCGGCGGTGGCCGGGTTCACGCTGGGCCTTGCCACGCTCAACCACCCGGAAACCTATGCGGCGCCCCCGCTGCTCCTGGGCTGGGCGCTCCTCTTCCACCCGCGGCGCGCGATGGTCGCGCGGCGACTGTTCATCGCCTTCGGGGTGATGGCCCTGACGCTCCTTCCCTGGCACGCCTACCACGCGGTGAAGAACGGGAGGAACCTCCTGCTGCCGCCCTCGCTGGCCCCCGGCGGGCTCCTCTCGCAGGGGACGCTCGCCGCGAAGGGCCGGATCACGCGGGATCCCGCGTACCGCGCGAACGCATCCCGGTTGGAGAAGGAGGGGCAGGCCCTCGAGAGCCGGCGCGGCACGGCCGGCGCGGTCGGGGTCGCTCTGGGGCGCGTGATCGGGGACGCGGCGAAGGATCCGGGCGGGTATCTCTGGCTCGTCGGCATGAAGCTGCGTCGCATGTGGGGGCTAGCGCCGGAGGTGGGCGCCTACGCGCGGCCCTGGATCGCCGTCCCGACGGCGATCTTCAACCTCGCGGTGTACCTCGGGTGTCTCGCGGGCCTTGTCCTGTACCGGCGCCGGGAGGAGGCCTGGCTGGCCGTCGCGATCGTGGCGATGGTCACGCTGCCGCACCTCGTCTTCTACGCGCAGCCGCGCTACCGGTTGCCCGTGATGCCCATCGTGATCCTCTTCGCGGGGGTGGCCTTCGGCGCCGTGCTCGATCGTCTTCCCGCGGGCCGCTTCGCGGCGGCCGTGGGCGTCACCGGGGAGAGGAGGAACGTCGGATGAGCGCGCCGCGCGTCACCGTGGTTATTCCCGCCTACAACGAGGAAGGGGCGCTGCCGGCACTTCTCGACGACCTGGCCGCACCGCCGGAGGGTTACGAGGTGATCGTCGTGGACGACGGCTCGAACGATCGCACCCGCGAGATCCTGAAGTCGCGGGGGATCCCCGTGATCAGCCACCCCTACAACCTCGGGTACGGCGCGGCACTCAAGACCGGCATCCGCCGCGCCGGGGGCGAGATCGTGGCGATCATGGACGCCGACGGGCAGCACCGCCTGGCCGACGTGGCGGGCCTGGCTGCCCGCATCGGGGACTACGAGATGGTCGTCGGGGCGCGCACCCGCGGGTCGCAGACCTCCCCGCTGCGCAAGCCCTTCAAGGCCATCCTCGGCTGGGTCGCGAACTATCTCTCCGGGACGAAGATTCCCGATCTCAATTCCGGCCTCCGGATCTTCCGCCGGGAGGCCGTGCAGGAGTTCCTGCCCATCCTGCCCAACGGTTTTTCCTTCAGCACGACGATCACCCTGGCGTTCCTCACGGCCGGCTATCCCATCGCCTGGGTCCCCATCACGGCGGCCGCCCGCGAGGGCAGGCCCAGCAACGTGCGCGTGGTGGTGGACGGCTTCAACTCCGTGATGCTCATCATCCGCACGATCGCGCTCTTCAATCCGCTGCGCGTCTTCCTCCCCGTGGCGTTCTTCCTTCTCGCCCTCGGCGGCGCTTATCTCGTGGAAGAGCTGATCCGCACCCAGCGCATTCCGGGCGGCGCGGTGTTGATCGTGCTCGCGGGCATCTTCACTTTTTTCTTCGGGATCCTGGCGGACCAGATCTCGCTGATCCGGAAGTTCCGCGCGTGATGCGCGCTCTCGATCGGGGCGCGCGGGGCCGGCCATGCCGCGGCGAATCCTGATCGTGAACCACGAGTTCCCGCCGCTGGAGGGGGGCGGAGCCAACGCCTCCTTCTTCATCGGGCGGGCCCTCGTGGCCATGGGCGTCGAGGTGGAGGCCGTCACCGCGGACCTCGGGCAGCTCCCGGCACGGGAGACGCTCGAGGGGATCGCCGTGCGCCGCGTTCGCGGGCGCCGCCGACCGCTCGGCCCCGCGCGGCTGGTCGATCTGGCGGCCTTCGCGTGGTCCGGCGCGCGGGAGGCCCTGCGCGCGGCCCGGGAGAGACGGCCGGACGCGGTGATCGCCTTCTTCGGCGTGCCCGGGGGACTGGCCGCGTGGCCCCTGCGAGCCCGGATGGGGATTCCGCTGATCGTCTCGCTCCGGGGAACCGACGTGCCGGGCAACAACCCGGAGACTTATCGGTGGGCCCACCTCCTCTCGGGGGCGATCACACGGGCCGTCTGGCGTCGCGCCGATCGCGTGACGGCGGTGAGCGAGGAGCTGCGCGCCGTGGCCCTGGCCTCCGAGCCCGGGATCCGGATCGACGTGATCCCGAACGGCGTGGACGCCGATCAATTCCATCCGCCCCCCCGGCGGGAGCCGGGCGGCCCCGTGCGCATCCTCTGCGTCGGACAGACGATCGCGCGCAAGGGGCACGGGACGCTGCTGCGGGCGCTCCCGGAGGTGATGCGCCGGACGGTGGCGGACGTACGCGTCTCGATCATCGGGAGGCAGGGACCCGAGGACGATTCGCTCCGAGCGCTGGCCCGGGAGATGGGGGTGGGCGATCGGGTCGAGTTCCGTGGCCCTGTCCCGAAGGAGAAAATGCCGGAAGCCTATCGGGAGGCCGATCTCCTCGTCCACCTTTCGGTGTGCGAGGGGATGTCCAACGTGGTCCTGGAGGCGATGGCGAGCGGACTCCCCGTGGTGGCCACGGCGGTGGGCGGCATGTCGGCGCTGGTCGAGCCCGGCGAGAACGGCGAGACCGTTCCCGTGAACGACGTCCCGGCCACCGTGGCGGCGCTGGTCGGGCTCGTCGAGGATCGTGGGCGCCGGGAAGCATTCGGCCGGCGGGCGCGCGCCTGCGCGGAGGCGCTTTCCTGGGACCGGTGCGCGCGGCGCTACGCGCAGATGGTGGCGGAGGTGGCGGCCGCGGGGAAGGTCGCATGAGGGCCTGGCTCTTCGATCGGATCGGCGTGCCGGTCGGAGCGGTCTACTTCCGCGAGGACTTCGCCGCGCGGATCCGCGCGCTGGAGCAGAGCCAGTGGGACGACCCGGGGGTCGTGGCGCAGCGCCAGCTCGACCGGTTGCGCGCGCTGGTGGCCCACGCGCGCGCGAAGGTTCCGCTGTACCGGGATCTGTACAAGGATCTGCGTCCGGAGGATCTCCGCACCCTCGAGGACGCGCGACTCCTGCCGCCCGTCACGAAGGAGATGCTCCGGGACGCTTATCCGGAGCGGGTGGCCGCGGAGGGCACGCCCTCAGGCGATCGCATTCCCAACAGCACCTCCGGGTCGACCGGCACGCCGCTGCCCTTCCTCATGAGCCGCGCGCTGCTGGCCTCCAAGGCGGCGCGGTACTTTCGCGGCAACGTGTGGGCCGGTGCGCGTCCCGGCGAGCGGATCTACCAGATCTGGGGGAAGCAGGAAGGAGGGGCCCTCCGGCGCGCCTTCATCCGTCACGTGGCGGGTCGGGTCAACCGGAGCGCCTTCGAGATGGACGAGCGTACGATGGCGCGCTACGTGGAGGAGATCCTGGCCATGAAGCCGCGGATACTGGAGGCCTACACCTCCGCCGCCCATGCACTCGCGCGCTACCTGCGCGACGCGGGCGTCCCGCGACTCCCCGTGGGCGCCGCCGTGACTTCGGGCGAGACGCTGGCGGACGCCACCCGCGCGCTCGTGGCCGAGCGCGTGGCTCCGGTCTGGAACCGCTACGGCTCCCGGGAGTTCGGCGCCATCGCCCACGAGTGCGAGGCGCACGAGGGGTTGCACGTCCACGCGGAGAGCTTCCTCCTGGAGGCCGCCGATCCCCGTGGAAAATCGCTCACCGGGGAGCCCGGCCGCCTGCTGGTCACCTGTTTCGACAATGTCTCGCAGCCCTTCATCCGCTACGAGATAGGCGACGTGGCGATCCTGGAATCCCCGGGGCGCTGCCCGTGCGGGCGCGGCCTTCCCCGCCTCCGGGAGATCCAGGGCAGGATGGTGGACCTGATCGTGAACCCGGACGGGCAGGTGATCTCGGTCCACTACCTCACGCTGCTGTTCGAAGACTACAGCGCCTTCGTCCGCCGGTTCCAGGCGGTCCAGACGGCGCCCGACGCCCTCGAGATCCTCCTGATCCCGAGCGGACGGATCCCGCCGGAGACGCTCGGGGAGCTGGGGCGGAAGATCGAAGCGCACGCGGGGCCCCGAATGCGCGTCACCCTGCGCCCCGTGGAGGACATCCCCGCGGGACCGGACGGCAAGCGCCGGCTCATGAAGCGGGCGATACCCTGATCGAAGTCCTTCCACCCTTCGCGCGAACGGCGAGGTGATCACACGTGAGCGAGCCATCGTGGGTGAACGATCATGAATGAACGATCATGAGCGAGCCATCATGAGTGAACAGGGAACGACCCCATCGCAGGGAGTCACGGCCATCAGTCCGAAGGTCGAGGAGTACTTCGCGCTGGACAACGCCGCGACGACGTGGTGGAACCCGCAGGGACACCCCCGCTACGAGCGCCAGCACCGGATCATCCGCGACCGCGTGGAGATCCGGGGGAAATCGGTGCTCGACGTGGCCACGGGGCGGGGGCGGTTCGCGATCCAGTACGCGCGGGAGGGCGCCCGCCGCGTGGCCGCCGTGGACATCTCCCAGGGGATGCTGGACGTGGCCCGCGAGAACGCGCGGGCGGCGGGGGTCGAGGACCGGATCGAGCTGCGCCGGGCGAGCGTCGACTCCCTTCCGTTCGAGGCCGGGGAGTTCGACGTCATCAACTGCATGGAGGTGTACGTCCACTTCCCGGACCCCGGGAAGGCGACCCGGGCGTTCTTCCGGATCCTGACGCCCGGCGGCGTGCTCGTCGCCAATGTGGACGACCCGGTGACCGAGCGCTGGTACTTCGGCTGGATCAACGAGCCCTTCCGGTCGTTCCTGAGCCTGCCCTTCGTCTTCAACGTCGCCCTGGTCTTCTACTTCAGGATACTTCCGGCGCCGGTGCGCGGGCTGTTCCACCGCTGGTTCCACTGGCCGATCACGTGGCACAACCCGGTCCGCTTCCAGTGGGGCTCGCAGAAGAAGCGCTTCAGCACGGCGGAGGAGAGCATCCAGGCGCTCAAGGCAAACCCGAACTTGCGCCTGGCGCGGCCCAGGGACGCGATCCGTCTGATGGAGCGGGAACCTTTCCTCGCGATGCTGCGGGACGCCGGGTTCGAGATCGAGGAGACTATCCGCGAGGGGAGGCCCTGGCAGCTCCCCTACGGCTACATGGTGATCGCGCGCAAGCCTGCCGCCTAGGCGCGGGATCGCCGGGAAACCCGGGGAAGCTGGCAGGGGAGATCTCATGAAGCGAGTAATCATCCGGAAGGTGGGTGGGCGGGATCTGAAGAGCCTGGTGGCCGAAGGCCTGGACGCCCTGGGGGTGCCCGCGCGCCTGCGGCCCGGCGCTCGCGTGTTCCTCAAGCCCAACATCGTCACCGACGTGCCCGAGTACATCCGGAACGGGGCCAACACGGACGTCCGGGTGATCCGCGCCGTGCTCGAGTACCTGCGGCCCCTGGGCGTGCGGGTCCTGCTCGGCGAGGCGGAGACGGGCACGGAGCTCAAGGGCCGCAAGCTCAGCTACGCCTTCGACACCATGGGCGTGAACGCGCTCGTGGAGGAGTTCGGCCTGGAGATAGTGAACCTCACCTTCGACGAGAAGCGCGTCGTCTCGGCGCCGAATGCCAAGATCCTGAAGAAGATCCCGCTGGCGGTCTCGTCCCTGGATGCCGATCTGATCATCGATCTGCCCAAGATCAAGACGCACAAGTACGCCCGCCTCACCTGCGGCCTGAAGAACCTCTTCGGAATGATCCCGGACCCCCGCCGCGTGCGCTATCACAAGCACCTCCACCAGGTGATCGCGGAGCTCGGCGCGATCTACGGTCCGCGGACGGTGGTCCTGGTGGACGGCCTGCGGGGCATGGAGGGCAACGGGCCCCTCTTCGGCGAACCGGTGGACCTGGATCTCCTGCTCTTCTCGGACGACCTGCTGGCCGCCGACGTCACCGCCGCCCGGCTGATCGGCCTGGACCCCGCCGCGGTGGAGCACCTGCGGCTCTATCAGGCTCAGTACGCGTGCTACGACCTCTCCGAGATCCGCGCGGAGGGGGACGTCACGACGTTCCCCTACCGCGTCTTCAAGCCCTCGGGCGGAAACCTCTTCGTGAAGATCGAGGGCGAGTTGATGCGTCACCCGATTCTCATTCCGCTCTTCTTCAGCGACACCTTCAAGCGGTACGTCGCCTACCCGCTGCGCCACGTGGTCGAACGCATGCGCGGCGGCAGCTACTCCTGGTACATCGACGAGAAGAAGGACAAGGGCGACGACGATCGCCGGTCCGGGTAGAGGCTCCCGATGCGGCGGACATGGATCGCGCTGGCGCTCACCGTCCTGCTCCTGGCGATCCTGCTTTCGCAGACCGATCTCTCCGCCGTCCTCTCGGGCTTCAGCCGTTTCTCCCCCGCCGCGGCCGCGGCCGGGCTCGTCGGCTGGGCGCTGGTCAACTGGCTTCGGGCGCTCCGTTTCCGCGTCCTGATCCACTCGCGGCACGTTCCTCTGGGCCGGATGTTCTCCATCGTGAACGTCCAGAACCTGCTCGCGGGCGTCACCCCCGGACGCGCGGGGGAGCTTTCCTACGTGATACTGCTGCGCCAGGACGTGCGCGTGCCGGGAGCGGAGGGTCTGGCCGGATTCCTCGTGGCGCGCGTCTTCGATTTCGTCGCCGTGTTCGGCGTCGCCATCGCCGCGTTGCTGGCTGTGCGAGATCGCCTGCCGGCGGGATCGGGGCGGATGGTGGCCACGGCCGCGGCGCTCTTCGGGCTGTCGCTCGTCGTCCTCACGCAGCTCGCCTGGATCTCGGAGAAGGGGGTCGGGGTGATCGAGGCCGCGCTCCGCGCGACCGGCGCGGACCGGTGGTCGCCGGCGCGGCGCTTCGCTGCCCTCTCGATCGATGTGCACGGGCAGATCGTGCGGGTCCGGGCGGCGGGGGACGCATGGCGGCTCTGGCTCCTCACGGCGGGCATCTGGGGCGTCTCCTATGGCGTCTCCTGGATCTGGATCGTGGGCCTGGGCCTCCCGCTCTCCATCGGCCAGGCGATCTTCGTCGCCGCCGTGGCGGGGCTCGCGGGGAGCCTGCCGGTGCAGGGGCTCGCGGGGCTGGGAACGACGGAGGCGGGCTGGGCGATCCCGCTCGTTCTGATGGGCGTGGGGCGGGAGGAGGCCATCGCCGCGGGGTTCTGCTTCCATGCGCTCGCGGCGGCGTATCTGGCGATCCTCGGCGGAGCGGGATTCCTCGATCTCTCACGAAGACGGCGCGTGCAGGTCGTCTCCGCGAGCAAGTGAGCGGACCTTGTCGACCTTCCTGATGACGATCGACGTCGAGCCCGACTCGCCGGAGTGGTCCGGGAAGCTCTCCGAGTGGCACTGCCGGAACATCCCTTCCCTCGAACGGCTTCAGGAGGTCTGCGATCACCACGGGGCGCGGCCGACGTACCTCACCACCTACGCTGTCGCGGTGGATCCCGGGGCGGAGAAGGTCCTCGCGCGGCTGGCCGCGACGGGGCGCTGCGAGATCGGTGCGCACCTCCACCCGGCCGACACGCCGCCCAGGCTCGCCCGCCCCCATCCGGAGACCTCGATCCCCCATCTTCCGACCGACGCGAAGGAGGAAAAGTTCGCCAATCTGCACGCCGCGCTCGCGGAGCGCTTCGGCGCGCCCACGGCCTTTCGCGCGGGCCGGTACCGCCTGGACGCCCCCTCGGTGGGGATCCTCGAGCGGCTCGGCTTCACGGCGGACACGAGCGTGACACCCCACGTGTCCTGGCGTCTGGAGCAGGGACCCGACTGGGCGCGGGCGCCGGAGCGTCCCTACCGGCTCTCGCGCACCGACCCTTCGCGTCCGGGCGATTCGCCGATCGTCGAGATCCCGGTCACCACCCGCGAGCGACGGCGTTTCGGGATCGGGGGGCGCCTGCTCTCCGATCTCTCGAGCATGCCCTTCCGCGCGCTCTCCCCCGCGGTGTCGCGCCTGGTCGAATGGGTGCGCCCGCTGCGCATCGACTGGCTCCGGCCCACCTACCTGGGCGGCGATGCGCTCAAGGCGCTCATGGACGAGGTGCTGGCGGAGGATCCGGACGCGGCGCTCAACATGATGTTCCACTCCAACGAGCTGGCGCCCGGGATGAGCCCCTTCGTGCGCACAGAGGACGAGGCCCGCGCGTTCCTCGCCCGCGTCGAGGCCGTCTGCGCCCATGCGGCGAAGCGGGGAGCGGCGCCCGTCACGCTGTCGGAAGCCGCCGCGCGCTACGCGCGGCAGGCTTCGGACGGATGACACTCGAGGCCGCGCTCGAGCGGCTGGCGCCCCTCGTGGCCGAGGTGCGCGCCAGGCTCGGCGTTCCGCCGGAGGCGCGGCTGGAGGACCTGGTGAGGGTCCATGGGTTGGCCGCTCCGGACTCCTCCGCGCCCGATCCGAAGGCGGTCACGCCCGCGGCCCTCGCGCGGCTGTACGAGCTGCGCGCGCGGCACCTCGACTGGACCTACGAGACCGGTTACCTCGGGTTCTTCGCGCGCAATCCCGGGACGCGCTACTGCTTCACGCGGCGGATCGAGGAGAAGCTCTCCCTCATCGAGCCGCGTCCCGACGGCGCGTGTCTCGAGGTGGGCTGCGGCGCGGGGATCCTCGCGGTGATCCTCGCCCCCCGGTTTCGCGAGGTGATCGCGACGGACGTGAGCCCCACGGCGCTCCGCTTCACGGGCCTCCTTGCGCAGCGCGCGGGCGCGTCGAACCTTCGGGTGGCGGAGGCCGACGCCGCCCGGCTGCCGTTCCCCGACGGCGCCTTCGCGACGGTGATCTGCGGCGAGGTGATCGGGCAGGTGACGGATGCCCGGGCCGTGGCGCGGGAGCTTGCGCGCGTGACGTCCCCCGGCGGGACACTCCTGCTCTCCACGCCCTGCGCGCTTTCGCCCACGCAGGCGGCGCTGCGGATCGCCTCGGTGCTTCGGCCCGGGCTCACCCTGCATCGCGAATGGACCGTGGATCGGCGGGTGGCCGAGAAGCTCCGGGAAGCCGGAGAGGAAGCGGGCGCCGGAACGCTCCTGCGTGTGAAGCGGCGGATGCGCTACCGGAAGATCGTCGCCCTGATGGCCTCCTGCGGGATGCGGCTGCGCGCGGCGCGGGGCGCGACCCTCGATCTGCCGCCCCCCGCCCTGGTGTATCCCATGATCCCGGGAAAGGGGCTCGCGTTCCTTCGCGCGCTCGAGCGCGGACTGAACGCCCTGCGAATCCTGCCCCGCGCGCTGGCCCTCACGACGGTGTTCCGATTCGAGAAGCGCCCGGAGGCTCCATGACCGAGCGGGGATTCCGCCCGGAGGGGATCGGGAGCCGTATCCCGCTGGAGATGGCGGCGCTCCTCGGGCCGCGCCGCCGGGAAATTCCCTGGCCCCGCGAACCCCTCGCCGCGACGGAGACGGGGCGGGCGGCGATCGGGTGGCTCGTGGAGGCCCTCGGGATGGGGCCCGGGGACCGCGCGCTGCTGCCGGCCTACGTGTGCGACGCGGCCGTGGACGCGTTCCGGGTGCGCCGCGTGGCGACGGACTTCTACCGGGTCGGGCTCGATCTGCGCCCCGACGGCGCCGACGCGGCGGCGCGCGTGACGGAAGCCACTCGGGTCCTGATGGTCGTCCACTACTTCGGCTACCCGCTGGACCGGGAGACCCTCGATGCGATGCCCGGCGGATCCGGCCTCACGCGCCTGGAAGACTGGGTGCAGGGGCCGCTCAGCGACGGGGCCTGGTCGGGAGATTGGTTCGGCGAGTACCGCGTGCTCTCGTTTCACAAGGTCGTGGGCGTTCCGGACAGCGGCCTGCTCGTCCGCCGCCCCGGCGTGTCGCCGTCGGGCAATCCGGAATCCTGGCCGCCGCTCCGTGCGCCGCGCGCGGCCTTCTTCGGGCGGCGGCTCGCGGCCAAGACCCTGAAGGCCATCGCCGTCCGGCTCGCGGGTGGCGCGCCGCGGCCGCTCTACCGGCCGCTCTTCGACGCCGCCGAGCGCGAGGCCGACGGGGGCGTGCTCGCGCGCATGTCGGGCGTCTCGCACCGGATCCTCGAGGGGCTTCCGGTCCGCGAGATCGTCGCCCGTCGGCGCGACAACGCCCGGCGCCTCGGGGAATCGGTCGGGCGGATCCCCGGCGTGACGCGGATGCTCGCGGATCCGCCGGAAGGGGTGTGCCCCCTGGGAGTTCCCATCCGTGTCGCGCGGAGGGACGCGGTGCTCGGGGGGCTCGTCGCACGCCGCGTGTACGCCGCGGTGCACTGGCGGCTCCCCGCGGGGGTCGATGCGGCGGCGTACCCGGAGGCCGCGCGGCTGGCCGCGGAGGAGATCACGCTTCCGGTCGATCAGCGCTACGGGGCGGACGAGATGGATTACGTGGCTCGCGCGCTGGCGGACGCCATGCGCGATGCGGGGGAGGGGTGAGGTCTGTGGCAAAGGGAACGCTCAGGCTGCTCGAGGCCCGAGGGGCCGATGCCGCCCGCTGGGAGGAGGCCCTCGCGCCGATGCCGGGGGCCGACATCTACTTCACCCCGGCGTGGGCGCGGCTGTTCGCGGACCTCGACGGGGATCGCCCCCTCTGCGCCCTCTGGGAGAGCGATCGCGGCAGGGTGCTCTTCCCGCTCCAGGTCCGGGCCCTGGACCGCCTCCCGTTCTGGTCCTCCCGCTGGCTGGGAGCCTATGCCGGGACCCCGGCCTTCGATGCCACCAGCCCCTACGGGTACTCGGGCCCCTTGGCGCAGGTGGAGGATCCGGCTGAAAGCCATCGATTAATAAGGGAATTCATGGATGCGCTCGGTGAGCGCCTCCGCGCCGAGCGGGTGGTCAGCCTCTTCATCCGCTTCCACCCCCTCTCCGGGAACGCCGATTGCTTCCCGGCGGAGGCCATTGACCTGTCCAAGCGGAGCGAAACCGTCTTTATCGACCTCGCGGCCCCGTGGTATAAAAATCTAACGAGCGCGTGCCGATACGAGATTCGTAAGAGCGAACGGCGTGGGGTGACGGTCGAGCCGGCCTCGGAACCCGGCGACTGGGAGGCCTTCGGGGACCTCTACCGTGCCACCATGACACGCCGAAGTGCCCGGTCCTGGTATATCTTTCCCCAGGCCTTCCTGGAGGAAACACGTCGGCTGCTAGGGCCGGCGGTGACATTGCTGGTTGCGCGCCACCAAGGGAAAGTGGTGGGGGGGAGCCTCTTCCTGGAAGGTTTCGGCAGGGGTCACTATCACCTATCAGGCGCGGACTCGGGAGCCGCCGGCCAGGGCGTGACGAACCGCCTCGTGGCCGAGGGGGCCCGTCTGTGCGAATCCCGCGGCGCGCGTGTCCTCCATCTGGGCGGAGGGGTCCGCGAAGGGGACGGTCTCACCCGCTTCAAGGCCTCCTTCTCGCCGCTGCGGGCGCGGTGGGACAAGGCCTGCGTGGTCACGGATCCGGAAGCCTGCGAGACGCTCGCGCGTGGACGCGCGGAGTACCTCGGGGCTGCGGGCGCCCGGGAGGAAGGGGCCGACTCCTTCCCCGCCTACCGGCGCGGCATCGAGCCGGTGCCGCGGAAGCGCCGGGAGTGATTCAGGATCGAAAGCCGGCGTGAGGTTCTCGCCGCGGTGGGAGATGCTCGATCGATGAAACGGCACGTGGTGATCCTGGGCGGAGGTCCCGGCGGGCTGGCCGCCGCGTGGAAGCTCACGCGCGCGGGGCACGCCGTGACGGTGCTCGAGCGCGAGAGCGTGGTGGGCGGCCTCGCCCGCACCTTCGCCTACGGCGAGTTTCGCTTCGACTACGGCCCCCACGCGTTCAACATCGACATCCCCGAGGTGATCGAGGAGATGAAGGGGCTCCTTGGCGACGACTTCGTCGAGAAGACCTTCTCCTCCAAGGTCGTCTTCCGGAACAAGTTCGTGAACTACCCCCTGCGCGGGGCCGACGTCTTCACCTCGATCAATCCGCTGCTCGGGGCCTACTGCGTGCTCGACTTCGCCATCGCGCGGGTCCGCCACCGCATCCTCGGCGAGAAGGAGATCGACACTTTCGAGTCCTGGGTGGTGAGCCGCTTCGGGCGCACGCTGTACAACATCTACTTCGGTCCCTACACTCAGAAGCTCTGGGGGCGCGATCCGAGCAAGCTCTCCGGCGTGTTCGCCTCCCAGCGGATCCCGGTGCTCCACCTCTGGGACCTGATCCAGAAGACCTTCCTCGGCAAGCAGGCCGCGCCCCACCGGCACAACGAGTACGTGGACGAGGCCTATTACCCGCGCAAGGGGATCGGCCAGATCGCCGAGCGTATGTCCGAGGAGGTCATCGCCCACGGCGGGAAGATCCTGACGGAGGTGGAAGTGCTCGGCGTGCGGGAGGAGGGCGGGCGGATCCGGAGCGTGCGTTTCCGGCGCGGCGGCCAGCCCGAGGAGCAGGAATGCGACTTCCTGCTCTCCACGATTCCCGTGTGCGACTTCGTCCCGCTCCAGGATCCGCCGGCGCCGGCGGAGGTCCGGGAGGCGGCCGCGGGGATGCACTACCGATCGGCGCGCCTCATGTACCTGCTCGTGGACCGGGAGCAGATCTCCGGGACGCCCTACATCTACTTCTCGAACCCGGACGTTCTGTTCAACCGGATCTACGAGATCCGCTGCTTCAGCCCCGACATGACGCCCGCCGGGAAGACCGCGATCTGCGCCGAGATCACCTGCGACGAGGGGGACGAGGTCTGGCGCGCCCCCGACGACGCGTTGTACCCGCGCGTGATCGGGCCCCTGGAGGACGCGCGGCTCGTGTCCCGGGAGCACGTCTTCGACTACTTCAGCCGGAGCGTCCGCTTCGCCTACCCGATCTACGAGTCGGGCTTCCAGCACCGGATGAAGAAGGTCACGACCTGGATCAACGGGATCCCCAACGCGCTGATCTACGGGCGGCAGGGCCTGTTCACCTACACGAACACGAACCACTCGATCGACATGGCCTTCCGTGCCGTGTCGACCATCAACGATCTCTTCGCCGGGCGGGAGCCCGCGAAGCCGAAGTCCGAGCTGTACCTCGACTACACCGTCTGGTACTAGGACCCGGAGGTCCCCTGCGAAGCAGGGGCCGACACGATCTGACACGTGAAGGGAGCGGGAAGGGCATGAAGGACGATCGCCCGGCGATCCTGGGAGGCGAGCCGGTCTTCCCGGAGCAGATCGACATCGTGCGCCCGACGCTCCCGCGGCTGCCGGCCGTCGGCGAGCGCTTCGACGAGGTGCTCGCGAACGGGAAGATCACGAATCACCAGCGCTACGTGCGCGCCTTCGAGGCGGCGCTGGCGGGGCGCTTCGGCGCCGACACGGCCGTCTTCGCCAACGGAACGCTCGCGATCGCGCTCCTGGTCCGCGCCCTGGGCCGGACGGGCGAGATCGTCGTCCCGAGCTTCACCTTCGCGGCGACGGCCCACGCCGTGGCCTGGTGCGGCATGGACGTCCGGTTCGCCGACATCGACCCGGAAACCTGGACGCTCGACCCGGCGAGCGCGGCCCGGGCCTGCACCTCCCGAACCCTCGCGATCATGCCCGTGCACGTCTTCGGCCTGCCCTGCGACGTGGACGGTCTTTCGGCGGTGGCGCGGGAGGCGGGCGTGCCGCTCGTCTTCGACGCGGCCCACGGCTTCGGCGCCGCATACCGCGGCCGTCCGGTGGGGAGCCTGGGCGACGCGGAGATCTTCAGCTTCCACGCGACGAAGCTCTTCGCCGTGGGCGAGGGCGGCGCCATCGCCTCCCGGCGGGAGGACTGGATGTCCCGGGTGCGGGCCGGGCGAAATTTCGGGCTGGATGCGGAGGGCGACTGCGCGGATATCGGAATCAACGCCAAGTTGTCCGAGCTGTTCGCGATCATCGGGCTGGCCTCCCTGGAAACCTTCGACGCGCGTCTGGCCGGGCGGCGGCGCGCCGGGCTCGCGCTGCGGGAGCGGGTGGGGAAGCTCCCCGGCATCACGCTCCAGCGCCTTCCTGAGGACCGCGACACGAACCACCAGAACTTCGCCGTGCTCGTGGAGCCGGACGTGTTCGGCCTCTCGCGGGACGAGCTGCATGTGGCGATGGACGCCGAGAACGTGATGACGCGGAAGTACTTCCACCCGCCGCTCCACCAGATGCGCTGCTACGCGCCGGCGGCGGCGGGGGCGCACCTTCCGGAGACGGACCGGGTGGGGGCGCGGGTGCTGTGTTTCCCCATCTACTCGGACATGACGGATACCGAGGTGGGCGCGATCGCGCGGGCACTGGAGCGGATCCACGCGGACCGCGACGCGGTGCGCGCGCGCATCACGAAGGGCGGGGTGAAAGGAGAGAAACGATGAAACGGATCCTGGTGACGGGCGGCGCGGGCTTCATCGGCAGCAATTTCGTCCGGCACATGCTGCGCGAGCATCCGGAGGATCAGATCTTCGTCCTCGACGATCTGACCTACGCGGGGAACCTCGCGAACTTCGAGGAGGAGACCTTCCGGAAGCGGAACTTCTTTTTCTGGAAGGGGAACATCTGCGACCGCCCGATCGTGGATCAGCTCGTCTCCCAGGTGGACCAGATCGTGCACTTCGCGGCCGAGACCCACGTCGACAACTCGATCTACAACACCGACGACTTCGTCGATACGGACGTGAAGGGAACCCAGATCCTGCTGGACGCCGTCCGCCGAAACCCGGTGGAGCGCTTCATCCACATCTCCACCTCGGAGGTGTACGGCACCGCGGAAACGACGCCGATGGGCGAGGATCACCCCCTCAATCCGCGGAGCCCCTACGCGTCCGCCAAGTGCGGCGCGGACCGCATCGTGTACTCCTTCCACATCACCTTCGACCTGCCCGTCGTGATCCTCCGCCCCTTCAACAACTACGGGCCGCGGCAGCACGCGGAGAAGCTGATCCCCTGCTTCATCACGCGGGCGCTGCGCAACCGGCGCCTCCCGATGCACGGCGACGGCTCCTCGAGCCGGGACTGGGTCTATGTGGAGGACTGCGCGCGGGCCGTGGAGCGGGCGCTCCTGGTCGATCTGGCCGAGGTGAAGGGCGAGGTGATCAACATCGGCACCGGGCGGACGACGAGCGTGAACGACATCACGCGCCGTCTGCTCCGGATGCTCGGCAAGCCCGAGTCGCTGGTCGAGAGCGGCTACGATCGCCCCGGCCAGGTGTACTGCCACCTGTCGAGCGTGGAGAAGGCGCAGAAGCTGCTCGGCTGGAAGGCGGAGGTGTCGATCGAGGACGGGTTGGAGCGCACGGTGAAGTGGTACCGCGAGAACGAGTCCTGGTGGAAGGCGCTCAAGACCAAGCACGACGAGGAAACCTGGTGATCGCGACGCCCCGGGCCGGCGCGGGCCGGGGGCGGGTGGACGGTAAGTGAACGGCGGACGGTCAGAGACGCGGGTCGCGCGATGGGTGCTGGCGGGCGTTCTCTCGCTGGCGCTCGTCGCCGGGCTTGCGTTCCTGAATCCCTGGCTCGATTCGGACGGCGACAACGCAGGCTACCTGACGCTCGCCCGATCGATCGCCGAGGGTCGCGGCTTCACTTCGATCAACTTTCCCGAGACCATCCCCCACACCCAGTACCACCCACTCTATCCGCTACTCCTGGCGCCGATCGTTGCGCTGTTTCCGGGGAACTGGCTCCTTCCGAAGCTGCCCTCGCTCCTCTTCCACCTGTTGTTCGTGGCGGCCGTCTGGGCCCTCTTTCGCAACCGCACGCGGCCGGCCCTCTGGACCGCGGCGCTGCTCGCGGCGGCGGTGGCCCTGAATCGCCACACGGCCGAGCACGCCGCGGCCACGATGACCGAGTCGCTCTACTTCGCGCTCTCCTATGCGGCCATCGCCTTCGTGGAGAGCCGGGGGGAGACGCCGC
>JBGPLH010000035.1:0-16550 GCA_041486365.1 Thermodesulfobacteriota bacterium
GGCGGGTGATCGAGAGTCTGGGCGGTCGGGCCCAGGAGATCGGCGAGATCCTGAACGTGATCGACGAGGTGGCGGAGGAGACGAACCTTCTGGCGCTGAACGCCGCGATCATCGCCGCCCAGGCGGGGGAGCACGGGCGGGGTTTCTCGGTGGTGGCCGACGAGATCAAGGACCTGGCCGAGCGGGTGGGGTCGAGCACGAAGGAGATCGGCAAGCTGATCCGGGCCGTGCAGGAGGAGTCGGGCAACGCGGTGAGCGCGGTGCGGCGGGGCTCGGAGATGGTGGCGACGGGGGTGAAGCTCTCGCGGGAGGCGGGGAGCGCGCTGGAGGGGATCACGGCGAGCGCCCGGCGCTCCGGCGAGATGGTGGGCGAGATCGCCGCCGCCACGACGGAGCAGTCGAAGGGATCGATGGGCGTCATGAGCGCCATGGAGCGCGTGCGTGAGATGACCACGCAGATCCGCTCGGCGATGGAGGAGCAGGCGCACGGGTCGGAGCAGGTGATGCACGCATCCGAGTCGATGCGCGAGGTGGCGAAGCAGGTGCGGGAGACGATCCGGGAGCAGGCGCGGGGGTCGGGCCGGATCACCGCGAACATCGAGAACATCCGGGAGATGGTCGACCAGATCAACCACGCGATCCAGGAGCAGCGGCGGGGAACGGAAACCGCCGTGATGGCCCTGGAGCGAATCCGCGACCGCACCGAGCGGAACGTCGGCGCCGCCTCCCAGATGAGCGAGGCGGTGAAGGCGCTCATCGAGCAGGCCGAGGTGCTCAAGGCCGAGGTGAGCCGGTTCAAGTTCGAGCGGCCTGTCGAGAACGCCGCCGCGTGAGCTTGCGAGCGAGGCGAGGGCCGAACTAGTCCAGGAGCCCAACCAGCCCAAGGTCCCGAGGGGGGTGCGGGCCTGGAACATCCAGAACGGGGAGTCCCATGATCGTCGCGTGTCCTTCCTGCAAGGCGAAGTTCCGGATAGATGAATCGCGGATCCAGCCGCCCGGTGTCCGGCTCCGGTGCGCCCGCTGCGAGACGATGTTCGCCGTGCGAAAGCGCGTCGTTGACGCCGCGCCCGTGGTGGAGCGGGAGACGGCGGACGCCGCCGCCGCGCGTGCGGACATTGCGGCCGCGGGGCCCAAGATCCTCATCGCCCACGAGAGCATGGCGTTCCTCACGGGCGTGCGAGCCCAGCTGGAGCGGGAAGGGTACGAGGTGCTCGCCGCCCGGGACGGCGTCGAGGCACTCATGCGCATTCAGCGCGAGCTGCCGCGGGCCGTGGTGATCGATACCGCGCTCCCCAAGATGTACGGCTTCGAAATCTGCGAGTTCCTGAAGCGCAACGAGAGCCTCCGCGGCATTCGGGTGGTGCTCGTGGCCTCGGACAATGGCAGGGCGCGGTACAAGCGGAACCCCGGGAACCTCTACGGGGCGGACGATTACCTCGAGATCCACGACATCCCGAGCGCGCTGCCGGGGATTCTGCGCCGACTTCTCGGCGAGGAGCCGGCCGCGACGCCCTCCGGGCAGGAGGCGGAGAGTGCGAAGGCCGGGTCCGGCGATGTGTCGCCGGAGAGGGCGGAGAGTCGCGCCGCCCCGGGCGAGCTCCACGCCCGGAAAACCCCGCCACCCGCTCCGGCCGCGGCGGTGCGGCCCGCGCGGGCGCCGGCGGCCGACGACGGCCTCGAGCCGGAGCGTGAGAAGGCGCGGCGGCTCGCGCGGATCATCGTCAGCGATATCGCGCTCTACAACGAATCGGTGATTCAGGAGGGAGTCCGGAACGGCCGGCTCCTGGAGATGCTGCGCGATGACCTCGAGGAAGGCTATCGCCTCTTCCGGACACGCGTCCCCGCCTCGATCGCGGAGGAGCGGGACTACGTCCGGGAGGCGCTGATGGCCCTCATCGAGAAGAAGCGCCGGGCCGCGGCGGACGCGGGCGGCGCTCCCGGCGCGCCCGCGGGAGAGGCGTGGGACCGGGGCGACGGGTCGTCCGGCGCCGGGGTGGAAGATGATTCGTTCTGAGGAGATGCGGGCGCGGCTGCGCGACCCGGACGAGGAGCGGCGGCGGCAGGCCGTCGAGTCGATCGCCGGCCTCCGGGAGGACGGTGCGCTCGACCTCCTCGTCCAGGCGCTCGGGGACGAAAGCTGGCGCGTCCGCAAGACCGCCGTCGACGCGATCCTGTGCCTGGGGGACGTGGCCCTGGTGGTTGACGCCCTCGTGGGCGCTCTGAACGCCGATGAGAACGCGGGGCTCCGCAACTCGGCGGTGGAGGCGCTGATCCGCGTGGGCGAGCCGGCCGTGCCGGCCCTCCTCAAGAAGTCCGCGGATCCGAGCGCCGACGTCCGCAAGTTCATCATCGACGTTCTCGGCGGGATCGGCGACGCGAGCGCCCTGGGTGCCCTCGTCGAGGCGCTCGGGGACCCCGACGAGAACGTGCGGTCGGCGGCCGCCGAGAACCTCGGCTTGATCGGCGGCGAGGACGCCGTCCGCGCATTGCGCGCGAACCTCGATCGCGACGATCTGCTGCTCCAGTACACGTCCCTGCAGGCCCTCGCCCGGATCGGCCGCGGGATCCCCCTGGATAGCCTGATCCCGCTCCTCGGTCGCCCGCTCCTCCGGAAGGTCGTCTACGAGTGCCTCGCCTACGTGCCCGCGCTGCGCGCCGTCGATCTCCTGCTGGAGGGCATGCGCGATCGCTCCCGCGCCAACCGGGCCGCGGCCGCCATGGCGCTCGTGAAGATCGCGGGCGCGGGACCGGAGCTCGCCCGGATTGTTGCGGAGCGGCTCCGCGGCATGCGCGACCAGGTCGACGTGGCCGAGCTCGTGGAGGATCTGCGCACGCCGAGCCTGAATCGTCGGATCGGCTTCGTGCAGATCCTCGGGTTCCTCGGGGGCCCGGCCGCCGTGCTGGTTCTGCTCTCAGCCGCGGAGGACGAAGGCATGCGCGGCCACGCGATGGACGCGCTCGTCGGGATGGGCGGGGAGGCCGCCGCGGTGCTGCTCGAGCGGTACGGCGAGCTGGAGGGAGAGAGCCGCGCGATCGCCTGCGCGGTGCTCGGGGACCTTGGCGCTTCCCAGGCAGCCGGGGCGCTGGCCGGATCGGTCGACGATCCGTCGCCGGAGGTGCGCGCCGCCGCCGCGGGGGCTCTCGGCAAGATCGCCGCCATCGGAAACGCGGCGCGCCTGTTGCCCCTGCTGGACGACCCCGTGGAGGAGGTGCAGGACGCCGCGGTGACAGCGCTCGCCCGCGCGGCGGCGGCGGATCCCTCGGTGATTCTCGAGGCGCTCGCATCTCCCGACGCGGAAGCCGGCGCCACCTTCCGCGCGAACCTCGCGCGGGTGCTCGGCGAGTGCCGGGCCGCCGCCGGGGCCGATGCGCTTCTCCTGCTGGCGAAGGACGAGGACAAGCGGGTGCGGCGCTCGGCGCTCGAGGCGCTCGGGCGGATCGATTTCGGACGCTTCACGGAGGCGTTCACCGTCGCGCTCACCGACGAGTGCCCCGAGGTGCGGCGCGTGACGGCGGAGATGTGGGGCGCGAACCATCCGCCGCGGGCCCTGGACAACCTCGGGCGCATGCTGCGGGATGAGGACCTCTGGGTGCGCTGTGCGGCCATCCGGGGGCTGGGCGAGAGCGGGGACTCGGCGGCGCTACCGGTGCTGCGCGCATCCGCGGACGCGGTGGACGGTATCGAGCTGATCACGGGGATCGAGGCGATCGCGCGGCTGGCGGGCGCGGCAGCGCTCCCCGACCTGCGCGCCCGGCTCGGGCATGAGGACCCCGAAGTGGTGAAAGTCGCGCTCGACCTGATCGCGCGGCTCGAACCGGCGGCGGGGGAGGAGGTGGCGGCGGAGGTGATCGCGCTGCTCGATCACCACGATCCGGAGGTGCGCTTCGCGGCGGTTCGCTTCGCGGCGGAGCGCCCGGGGATGCATGCGCTGCCTGCGATGCGCCGTCGCCGGGACGAGGAGCGGGACCCCGCGGTGCGCGAGGCACTCCTGTGCGCGCTGGAACGACTGGAGCGGTAGGGGCAGAGCGGGTGAAACGGAACGACGGGGAAACCCCCCGGCCAACCGCAGGACGAGCATGAGCTTCGAGGCCTTCAAGCCCAATGCGCCCGAGACGCCGGCTGGCGAGCCGTTGGGGATGAACGACGAGGATTTCCGCCTGTTCCGGGACTTCATCCGGGCGCAGTGCGGGATCTACTTCGGCGATTCATCGAAGTTCATCCTCGAGAAGCGGATCGGGCGGCTGCTCCAGCGGCACCGCCTGCGCCGATATCGCGACTACTACTACTACCTCCTGTACGACCGGCGCCGGGGCGAGGAGCTCGCCGAGGTGGTCGACGCGATCACGACGAACGAGACTTACTTCTTCCGGGAGGATCGTCAGCTCAAGGCCTTCTCGGACGAGATACTTCCCGAGCTGCACGCGCGGAAGCTCGCCCGCGGCGACCGGTCGCTTCACCTCTGGAGCGCCGGCTGCTCGACCGGCGAGGAGCCCTACACACTCGCGGCGCTGATTCTAGAGTCGCGCCTGTTCGCCGGCTGGCGGGTGGAGATCTTCGCCAGCGACATCAACCGGCGCGTGTTGCAGGCGGCGCGCAAGGGGATCTACGGCGCATCGTCCTTCCGCGTGGCCCCGCGCGAAGCCGTGGAGCGCCACTTCATCGAGAAGGACGGGAAGTGGCGGATCTCGGACGAGATCAAGCGGTACGTTTCCTTCAGCCATCTGAACCTGCTCGACCGGACGAAGATCGGGCTGCTCGCCACGATGGACGTGATCTGCTGCCGGAACGTGATCATCTACTTCGACGCCGAGGCGAAGAAGGAGGTGATCCATGGATTCCACGAGAAGCTCGCGCCGGGCGGATACCTGATGCTCGGGCACTCGGAATCGCTCATCAACATCTCCGCCGCCTTCAAGCTGCGGCACTTCAAGAATGATCTCATCTACCAAAAGCCGGGGAAGCCGACGCCATGACGAACGATTTCAGGCCAAGGAAGATCCGCGTGCTGGTGGTGGACGACTCAGCCTATAACCGGCGCATGATCACGAAGATCCTCGAGCGATCGCCCTTCATCGAAGTGGTGGGGTCCGCGGGCGACGGCGAGGAGGGCTTGCGCCGCGCCCTCGAGAAGAAGCCGGACCTGGTGACGCTCGACCTCGAGATGCCTCGGATGGACGGCTTCAGCTTCCTGAGGATCCTGATGGCGCGCCAGCCGCTCCCGATCCTCGTCGTGAGCTCGCGGAACGAGGGGGCCAGCGTGTTTCGCGCGCTGGAGCTCGGCGCGGTCGACTTCATCGCCAAGCCGACGCGCGGGATTTCCAGCGAGCTGGAGACGATCGCCGAGGAGCTGCTCACCAAGGTCCTCTCGAT
The DNA here is from genome assembly GCA_041486365.1 of Thermodesulfobacteriota bacterium. GTDB lineage: Bacteria > JAUYMQ01 > JAUYMQ01 > JAUYMQ01 > JAUYMQ01 > JBGPLH01. Next base: position 5,372 of record JBGPLH010000035.1, read on the forward strand.
CCGCCAGTTGAGGCTCGACAACGCGCAGAATCAGTTCGACTACGCGGCCCACGGACGGAGCGCGCCACCGCCGCCGACCCCCGAGGCGCCCCCGCGGGAGCCCGGTTTCCTGGCCCCGGCGGGCATCGTGGCGATCGGCTCGTCCACGGGGGGGCCCGGGGCCCTGACTTCTATTCTGTCGAGCATTCCCGCACATCTGCCGATAGGGTACCTCGTGGCCCAGCACATGCCGCCGGGCTTCACCCGCCCCTTCGCGGAGCGGCTCGACCGATTCACGGAGCTCTCGGTGCGGGAGGCCGCGGGGGGCGAAATGCTCCGGGCGGGACAGGTGCTGATCGCGCCCGGCGGGATGAACCTGACCGTGGAGCGCCGGGGCGCCGAGGTGGCCGCGGTCCTCTCCAAGCGGAGCGGGGCGGACCGCTACGTCCCGTCCGTGGACGCGCTGCTCCGGTCGGCCGCGCGGGCCTACGGGCCGGCGTGCCTCGGCGTGATCTTGACGGGCATGGGAGACGACGGGACGGAAGGGGTGCTCGAAGTGAAACGCCGCAAGGGGATCACGATCGCCGAGTCGGAGGAGTCCAGCGTGATCTTCGGCATGCCGAGGAAGGCGATCTCCAGCGGGGCGGTGGATCACGTGCTGCCGCTCGACAAGATCAGCGGCGCCATCGTGTCGCTGTTCTCCAAGGGGAACTAGAACGCCGCCCACCCGGACGGCCGGGTGGGATCGGGGAGACATCGCATGGACAAACCGGATCGTCCGGACGACAGGTATTCGATCACGACCCGGGCGGAGGAGTTCCTCCAGGTCTTCAAGCGGGGCGCCGAATTCACGCAGGAGCTGCTCCGGGAGAACGAGCGCCTGCGCTACCGCCTGGTGCAGCTGGAGGAGAATCTCCGCGAGGCGGAGAAGGCGCCGGTCACGGGAACCGAGGAGGAGCTGATCCACCGGATCCGTGAGCTGGAGGACGAGCGGCATCACCTCCTGAGTAAGTTCAAGGAGGTGGAGGCGGAGAACAAGGACTTCGCCAACCGCTACCTGGAGGTCGAGGAGGAGAACAACAACCTCGCGAATCTCTACGTGGCGAGCTATCAGCTACATTCCACGCTGGACTTCCGTGAGGTGATGCAGATCATCCTCGAGATCGTGATCAACCTGATCGGCGCCGAGGAATTCGGGGTCCTGCTGCTCGACGAGAAGACGAACGAGCTCAGGGCCGTCGCCACGGAGGGGATCCGCAAGGAGGACATCCCGGCCGTGAAGCTCGGCGAGGGACGGATCGGGCGGGCCGCGAAGGAAGGGACGAACCATTTCCCGCAGAAGATCGCCCACGAGGGCCCCATCGACCCCCTGGACCCGATGGTCTGCATCCCGCTGAAGATCAAGGAGCACGTGATCGGGGTCATCGCGATCTACAAGCTTCTCCTGCAGAAAGAGAAGTTCACCCCGCTCGATCTGGAGCTGTTCACGCTGCTCGCGGGCCACGCGGCCACGGCCACGTTCGCCTCGAAGCTCTACTCCGAATCGGAGCGGAAGCTGTCCACAATCCAGGGGTTCATCGATCTGCTGACCAAGTAGGCGCACGCCCCGCGTCCGACGAGGGTCAACGCCGACCCGCGCGAAGAAGGAAGAAGAGCCATGTCGCACAAGGTCCTCATCGTCGAAGACTCCGCCACGATGCGCCAGCTGATCGGGTTCGCGCTCAAGCGCATCCAGGGCGTCGAGATCACCGAGGCCCAGGACGGGATGGACGGCCTGAAGAAGATCTCGAGCGACAAGTACGATCTCGCCCTGATCGATATCAATATGCCGCTGCTCGACGGCCTCAAGCTGGTGAAGCTCATCCGGAGCGATCCGCGCTGCAAGGACATCCCCATCGCGATGATCACGACGGAGGGGGCCCGGGAGGATCGCGAGCGGGCGCTTCAGCTCGGCGCCAACGAGTACCTCACCAAGCCGATCCAGCAGGTGGAAGTGGTGCGCATCGCGCGGTCCCTCCTCGGCATCGGCTGAGCCACCCTCCGCAGGAACTCTCGACAGGACCTCCCCGTTCCACGCCCCGTTGAAATCACGGCCGGGGCGTGCTACGACTCTGCCGTCACAATCCCCCGACAACCCTGGGTTTTCGCGCCATCGGCGGGCGTCATCGCGCCGCCCGTTCCGGGACCCCGGCGCGCCGCCCCCGCCCGGGGTTCGCCCGCGTCCATGCGCCGGGCGGGCGTGGCGGGCCGCGGCCGGCCATGGATGGATGGGAGAACGGTGGAAGAGCGCTACCAGCCCCGATCGATCGAAGCAAAATGGCAGCGCATCTGGGAAGAGCGCGGCCTCTTCGCGCCCCGTCCCGGCGGCGAGAAGTTCTACCTTCTCGAGATGTTTCCCTACCCCTCCGGGCGCATCCACATGGGGCACGTCCGCGTGTACGCCATCGGCGACGCCATCGGCCGCTCGCTCTGCATGAAGGGGCGCCGGGTGCTTCACCCGATGGGCTGGGACGCCTTCGGGCTGCCCGCCGAGAACGCCGCGATCCAGCACCGGACCCACCCGGCCCAATGGACCCGTGAGAACATCGCTTACATGCGCGGGCAGCTCCGACGCCTCGGGCTCTCCTACGACTGGTCCCGGGAGATCGCGACCTGCGATCCCGCCTACTACAAGTGGGAGCAGTGGATCTTCCTGCGCAAGCTCGAGCGCGGTCTCGCCTACCGGTCCGACGCTTACGTGAACTGGTGCGAGCACTGCGAGACGGTGCTGGCCAACGAGCAGGTCGAAGGGGGGCTGTGCTGGCGCTGCGAGGGGCCGGTGGGACAGAAGCGGCTCTCCCAGTGGTTCCTCCGAATCACGGCCTATGCGGAGGAGCTGCTCGCCGGGTGCGATCACCTGCCGGGCTGGCCCGAGCGCGTGCTCACGATGCAGCGCAACTGGATCGGCAAGAGCACCGGCGCGGAGATCGACTTCAGGCTGGAGGGACGCGACGGCGCGATCCGGGTATTCACGACGCGGCAGGACACACTGTTCGGCGCGACGTTCATGAGCCTGGCGCCGGAGCACCCTCTCGCGGTGGAGCTCACGCGCGGCACCGCGTGCGAGGCGGAGGTGAAAGCCTTCATCGACCGCGTCGTGGTGCAGGACAAGTTCAGGCGAGGCGCGGAGGACTACGAGAAGGAAGGGATCTTCACGGGCGCGTACTGCCTGAACCCGATGACCGGCGGCCGCATGCCGATCTACGTCGCGAATTTCGTCCTCATGGACTACGGCACCGGCGCGGTCATGGCCGTGCCGGCCCACGATCAGCGCGACCTCGACTTCGCGCGCAAGTACGGTCTCCCGGTGATCGTCGTCGTGCAGCCGGAGGGGGCGCGCCTCGATTCGCCCACGATGGCGGAGGCCTGGACCGGGCCCGGCGTCATGGTGAACTCGGGCCCCTACGACGGCATGACCAGCGAAGCGTTCAAGCGGGCGATCGTGGATGATCTCGAGCGGACGGGGCGCGGCAAGGCCAGCGTGAACTACCGCCTGAAGGACTGGGGCGTCTCCCGCCAGCGCTACTGGGGCGCGCCGATCCCCGTGATCCACTGCGGCCGCGACGGGATCGTGCCGGTCCCAGACGGCGATCTTCCCGTGCTGCTCCCCACCGACGTGGCCCTCACCGGACACGGCGTCTCCCCGCTCGCCTCCCTCGAGTCCTTCGTCCACACCCGCTGCCCGAAGTGCGGCGGCGCGGCGCGGCGGGAAACTGACACGTTCGATACCTTCATGGAATCGAGCTGGTACTTCCTGCGCTACCTCGATCCGCACAACGACGGCGCTCCCTTCGACCGGGAGAAGGCCGACGCCTGGATGCCGGTGGATCAGTACATCGGCGGCATCGAGCACGCGGTGCTCCACCTGCTGTACGCCCGGTTCTTCACCAAGGTGCTCCGCGATCTCGGGCTCTTGGGCGCGGGCGAGCCCTTCGGGAACCTCCTCACGCAGGGAATGGTCCGCAAGGAGAATCCGAAGACCGGCAAGATCGAGAAGATGTCGAAGTCCAAGGGGAACGTGGTCGATCCGGAGGAGCTCATCGAGCGCTACGGGGCGGACACGGCGCGCCTCTTCATCCTCTTCGCGGCGCCGCCGGAGAAGGACCTCGAGTGGAGCGACACGGCGGTGGAAGGGGCTTTCCGTTTTCTCTCGCGGGTCTGGCGCCTGGTGGCGCAGACGCGCGACGCGATCGCGGGGGTGGCGCCCACCCCCGCCGGATCGGCGCTCACGACGGCCCAGGCGGCGCTGCGCCGGCGCGTTCACCAGACGATCAAGCGGGTCTCCGACGATCTGGACGGCCGCTTCCATTTCAACACCGCCCTCTCCTCGATCATGGAGCTCACCAACGCACTCTACGCATACGAGGACGACGGCTCGCCCGCCTCGCGCGCGGTGCTCCGGGAGGCCATCGAGGCCCTGCTCGGGTGCCTCCACCCCTTCACGCCCCACGTGACGGAGGAGCTGTGGGAGGCGCTCGGCCACGACCGCACGCTCGTCGAGACGGCGTGGCCCGCGCCCGACCCGTCGGCGCTCGAGGCCGACGACATCACGATCGTCGTGCAGGTGAACGGACGCCTGCGGGACAACATCCGCGTGCCGCGGGATGCGACGAAGGAGCAGGTCGTGGAGATCGCCCTCGCGAGCGAGAACGTCCGGCGGCACGCCGGCGGAGCGGTGAAGAAGGAGATCTACGTGCCGGGGAAGCTGCTCAACCTGGTCGTGTGAGTCCGTCCCGGGGGTCCGTGGCGCGAATGAATCGGGCGGACCCGCCCGGCAAGACCGGACGCGAACGAGGGTGTCACCCATGGGGAGGGAACGACGGATGAGAACGGCATCTCCGGCAAGGCCCGTATCGGCGCGGATCGCGCCGTGGCTCGGGGCCGCGGCGATCCTTCTGGCGGCAGCCGGCTGCGGCTACCATTTCTCCCAGCGCACCGACGCGATCCCCGTCGAGCTGAAAACCGTGGCCATCCCGCTCTGGAAGAACGACACGGCCGAGCCGGGGATCGAGACGATCTTCACCAATGCGATGGTGAAGCAGTTCGCCAACCAGGGCTGGCTCGATCCGGTCTCCGTGAGCAAAGCGGACACCGTCCTGGAAGGGAAGATCGAGACCGTCGACGTGCAGCCGGTCTCCTTCTCGTCGGTGGCCATCGAGCTGGAGGACCGGGTGAGCGTGGTGGTGAGCGTGACGCTCCGGCGCAGGAGCGACCAGTCCGTGCTCTGGTCGTCCAGCCGTGTCCTCGGCAGCGAGGTTTACGACTCCACGCCCGATTTCAACGTGAACCTCCGCAACCGGGAGCAGGCCCTCCGGAAGGTCGCCTCGGACATGGCCGCCTCGGTGCACGACCAGATCTTCCAGGTCTACTAGTCCGCGCGGTCCTCCGGCCGGGGGACCGCCGCGGCGGAGGCGAGGGCTTGAGACCATCCACCGGCGGGGGGAAAGACGGCGGAGGCGCCTCGAGCTTCGCTGCTCTCCGCCAGGCCCTCGCCTCCGGTCGTATCGCCCCGGTCTATTACCTCTACGGAGACGAACCGAGGCTCCGGGACGAAGCCCTCGCCGCCATTCGGGGCGCCCTCTTCGGCCGGGGAGGCGGCGCGGAGGCGTTCAACGTTGATCGGATCGACGCCGAGACCGTGGGCCCCGCCGAGGTCGTCGACGCCGCCAACCAGCTCCCCGTCCTCGCGCCCAGGCGTCTCGTCATCGTGCGCAGTGCCGAGCGTCTCCTCCGGGCCGACGCCGACGCGGGGCAGGAGGGCGCCTTCTCCCGCTACCTGAAGCAACCCTCCCCGCAAACCTGCCTCGTGCTCCTGGGTGAGAAGCCCGATGGGCGGCTTCGCCTCGCGAAGGAGATCGCCGCGGCGGGGGTGACCGTCGAGCTCGCCGTGCCGAAGGACCACGCGCTCGTCGCCTGGCTCCAGGAGGAAGCGGGCCGGCTCGAAAAGCGTCTGCATCCGGACGCGGCCGGCCTTCTCGTGGCCTTCTCGGGAAATGAGCTGACGGCCGCCTCGCAGGAGCTGGCGAAGCTCGCGGCCTTTGTCGGGGCCCGGAAGGAGATCCGGGTCGGCGATGTGGAGGAGGCGGTGAAGGATCGGGGGGCGGTGCAGATCTGGGCCTTTCTCGACGCGCTGAAGGCACGGGACGCGGCGCGGGCGCTGGAGACCCTGGAGCGTTACCTCTCCGGCTTCCGTCGGCTCGACGACGCGCTCTTCCCGCTGCTCGGCATGCTGAGGGCGGAGCTGCGGATGCTGATCCAGGCGCGGGAGATGGAGGAGGAGAAGGGGCTCCAGGGCTCGGGGCTTGCGCTGGCGCTCTCGAAGGAATTCGGGATCAAACCTTTCCGCGCGGAGAAGGCGGTCGAGGGGGCCGCCCGCTTCTCGCGCCGGGAACTCGCATCCGCGCTGCGCCGGCTCCTCGGGATCGACCGGCGTCTCAAGTCCGGCGCCACCCCGCCGCGGCTCCTGCTCGACGCATGGGTGTGGCGGACCTGTGGAGCGGTCAGCGGGGCGGGCGGCGCGCAGCGCCGGGAGGCCGGGCCCCCCCCGGAACTGAGCCGCCCGGAAAGACCAGAGGCCGCACGCGGCGGCCCCTTCTTATCGCGGTGAATGGTGGCAGGTCCTTTCAGCCCTTGGAGGCCTTCGGCCTGTTCAGCGCCTTCATAAGGCGCGACACCTTTCGGGCGACCCGCCGTCTGGAGACCACGCCCCGGGAGGCCGCCTTGTTCAGGGCCGCCTCGGCCTCGCGGGCCAGCGTGATCGCGTCCCCCGCGGCGCCCGTGACGGCGGTGCGCGCTCTCTTGAGCGCGGTCTTCATCGTGCTCTTGATCCGGACGTTCGCGGTGCGCCGCTTCTTGTTCTGCCGCGCGCGCTTTTCGGCGGATGCATGGTTTGCCACGGATGGGGCCTCTCGTTCGGGAAGATGACGGGTCTCGGATCGGACCGACTGTCCGACGCTCTTTCCGTCTCAGGGGCGCAGGAGTCTAGGCCATTTCCAAAGGAGGGTCAACCCGCCCCATGGGATTCCCCACCGGAGGTGCCGTGCCGAGCCCGGGCAGGCGAGATCCGAGAGGCGGGATCGTCCGGTCCGCCTCCCTGATCAGCCTCGCCACGATGGCCAGCCGGATCCTGGGCCTCGTCCGGGAACAGGTCGTCGCTTTTCTATTTGGCGCGGGCGTCGCCACCGACGCCTTCAACGTCGCCTTCCGGATCCCCAACCTCCTGCGCGATCTCTTCGCCGAAGGCGCCATGTCGGCCGCCTTCGTCCCCACCTTCACCGAGACGCTGACGAAGCGCGGGGAGGAGGAGGCCTGGCGACTCGCCAATCTCGTCATGAACGCGCTCCTCGTCATCGTGGGCGTGGTGGTCATCGCGGGGATGATCTGGTCCGACGCGATCGTGTCGCTGTACGCCCCGGGCTTCGCGAAGGTCGCGGGGAAGCTGGAGCTCACGATTCGCATGACGCGGATCATGATGCCCTTCCTCCTGCTCGTGGCGATCGCGTCCGCGGCGATGGGGTGCCTGAACGCGCGCGGGCGGTTCTTCATTCCCGCACTGGCTCCCGCGATGTTCAACGTCGCCTCGATCGGGATCGGGGCCCTGATCTGGCTGCGGCCCCGGGGCTTCGGGCCCCAGCCCATCGTCTGGATGGCCATCGCCGCGGTGTTGGGCGGGGTAGGGCAGATCGTGATCCAATGGCCGATCCTCGCGAGGGAAGGATTTCGGTTCTCGCCGGTCCTGCGCCTGGGGGAGGTGTTCCGGGACCCGGGCGTCCGGCGGATCCTGCTCCTCATGTTCCCGGCGACGCTGGGCCTGGCAGCCACGCAGATCAACATCTTCGTGAACACCTATTTCGCCACGTCGATCCAGAGCGCGGTCTCCTGGCTCAACTACGCCTTCCGGCTCATGCAGCTCCCGATCGGGCTGTTCGGCGTGGCGATCGCCGCGGCCACCCTGCCGGCGATCTCCCGCCATGTCGCCCAGGGGGACCCGGTCCTGTTCGGGCGCACCCTCGGACGCTCCCTGCGGCTGGTCTTCGCGATCAACGTGCCCGCTGCCATCGGCCTGGCGGTGCTGCGCGTCCCCATCGTCCGGCTCATCTTCGAGCACGGTCGGTTTCACGCGGGCGATACCGCCGCCACGGCGGCGGCGCTGGCGTTCTACGCGATCGGGCTGTTCGCCTACTCCGGGCAGAAGGTGCTGGTGCCCGCCTTCTATGCCCTCAGGAAGACGCGGATCGCAGTAGCCATCTCGATCTCGAGCGTGGCGCTCAACATCGTCCTGAACCTCGCCCTGATCGGCCCGCTCGGCTACCGCGGGCTAGCGCTCGCGACCTCGGTGACGAACCTGGCCAGCTTCCTCCTGCTCATCGCGTACATCCGGCGCGAGTCGGAGGATCTCGACCTTCCCGGCCTGGCCTGGACGCTGGCCAAGATCCTGATGGCGGGAGCCGCCATGGGGGCAGCGGCCGTGGCCGTCCAGGGGCTCCTCGAACAGGCCTTCGGCATCGGAGGCGCCCTCCGGCAGGCCGTGGTACTGGCGGTCTCCATTGGCACGGGGCTGGCGGTGCTCCTGGGTGTCTCCTGGGCGCTTCGCGTGGCGGAGGTCCGAGAGGCCGTCACGCGCGTGGTGGGCCGTCTGCGTCCCTGACCGCCACGGAGTGGGCCCTCATCCGTCACTCTCTTTCCGCCAATCCTGCAAACGCCGTTACGGAGTTCTGAAAATATTCAGTAACTTACTGAAATATAATAGCTTTATAAGTGCCTATTTCGTGTGCAATTTGCATGGCGTGCCGATCCAAAGGGCCTTGTCTGAATTGCTTCCACAGGGTCTTCCACAAGTTGCCCACAGAAGGTGTGGAAATCTCTGATTGAACCATCTTCAAGAAGCGACCCCGCCAACCCTCAGAATCGTAGGTGCTGGCCGTCCCTTCGTCCGAAACCTCTGACCGACCCTTTCCCTCAAGCCTCTGAAATGACAGGCCGATAGGAAATCGGGAGGGTTTTTCGACCCTTCCGGCCCGCTCTTCGTTGGGGGAGAGCGCGAGCCCCGATGCTTCTCATTCACGAGGCGGCTCCTTCGTGCTTCGCCTGACCCGGATTGTCTGCCTGGCGCTCTGGGGAATCCTTGCCCTCGGCGCCGCGACCCATGCCCGCGGCGAAGAGCCGGGAGTGGCGGCGCTTTCCGCGAATGACAGGGCCACGTCACCGGCCGCGACGCTTCCTGCCCCGAGCCCGGAGGGCGGCGCGATGGCTTCGTCGCCGCCCACGCCCGCGCCGCCCGCGGAGGCGGACGGCGAGTGGCTCGTCGCGGGCTGGAAGCGCGTGCAGCGGGCGCAGACCCCCCTCCAGGTCGAAGCCGCGCTGCGCCGCATGGAGGCGGAGGGACTCTCTCGCGGCGTGCAGACGCTTCCGGCGCCCGCCCTGGCGCTGATCCGCGCGGACAGCTCGCCGCTCGCCTTCCCCGATCGCCTCGCGTGGGCCAAGCGGCTCGCGCGCCCGAGCGCCGTCGTGCAGTTCGCGGCCGCCCGCGCGGCGCTCGCGCGGAGACCCGCTGCGGCACCCGGGCTTTATTTCGACGCGCTGGAATCGCTCGGCCAGGATTTTGGATATCTCGCGGGCATCGCCTCGCGCCTCCTGCTCGTACTCACCGTGGGCGTCGCCCTGGCGTTCCTCGCCTTCGGGGGCGTGATGCTGAGCCTCTTCGGTGGTGGCGTGCTCCACGATCTCGGCCACCTGTTCCCCGTTCTGCTTCCCCGCGGGCTCGCCGTCGCGGCCGCGGTCGCGCTCGCGGGGATCCCGCTGATCTTCGGACTGGGATGGGTCTGGCTCCCGGCGTTCTGGGTGATGGGCGTCTGGGGGAGCCTCCCCTGGCGGCAGCGGGGCGTTGCGCTCGCGTTCCTCGCTCTCCTGGCCGCGGCCATGCCCATCGCCTTCGCCGCCGCGTCGCTGCTCCCGAGCCCCGAATCACAAAGCGTGATGGCGGCGATCCTCCACGCCGAGGCGGGCACCGTGACGACGCAGGAGCGCGCGCTGCTGGAGCGGGAGGCCGCCCGAGGGGAAGATCCGATCGCACTTTTCGCCTTCGCGGACGTGTCCCGGCAGGAGGGCAGGCCCGGTGCCGCCGAGCAGGCGCTGCGCCGGGCTCTCGCGCTGCGGCCCGACTGGACGGCGGCCCGGAACAATCTTGCGATCCTGCGGATCGATCAGAAGGATCTTGCCGGGGCGGAGAACCTGCTCCGTGACGCGCTCCGCCGGGAGCCTCGCAGCGTGCAGGTCAACTACAACCTCTCGTATCTCTTCCGGCGGCAATTCCGGTTGCACGAGGCCGACGCGGCCTACCGCCGGGCCCGGGATCTGGACGCGGAGTCCGTGGATCGATTCACGGAGATGGCCGATCCGCTCGTGACCGACCGCAAGGGGAGCCTCGCGATCCCGGCGGGCCTCGGGCCGATCGATCTGTGGCGCCGGCGGCTCGCGCTAGACGCCTCCACGAGGCTCCTCGCGGAGCGGGTTGCGCAGCCGCTCCTGGGCCGCATCCCGCTCGTCACCGTCGCGCCGCTGGTGGTGCTGCTCGCGCTCGGCGGGATGGCGCTGGCCCGGTCCCGCGCCCATCGAGGGAGCTCCGGCCGCTGCGTCCACTGCGGCATCGAGGTCTGCCCGGCCTGTTTCGGGACGCAGCTGCATCACGGCGTCTGCTTCCCCTGCCATGCGATCTACACGCGGGGCGACAAGGTGGAGGTCATGGCCAAGCTGACGCAGGATCAGCGGGTGAAACGCTACCGGATCTCTATCCGGTGGCGGGTGCTCGCCGCGGGGGCGCTGGTCCCCGGCCTCGGACACCTGCTCCTCGGGGCCACGCTCCAGGGGACGGCGATCGTCGTGCTCGCCTGCGTGTCGGTCTACGCGCCGCTCGCCCTCCGGCTGTCGGGGGCCCTCGGGGGCCTCTGGTCCCCGCTCCAGGCGGCGCCGCTCGGCGGACTCCTCGCCGGCGTCGCGACGCTGGCCGCCGCGGCCGCCTTCGTCCTCGGCATGCGGGACCTCATGCGACGTCTCCGCCCCATCTGACCTGACTGAGGAAAGGGATCCCGTGGCGCTCCAGGGAACGCTCCGAGACTTCAGCATCGCCGAGATCTTCCAGCTGATCGGACAGCAGCAGAAGACC
>JBGPLH010000036.1:0-16511 GCA_041486365.1 Thermodesulfobacteriota bacterium
AGCACCTCGGAGACGCGTACCTGAAGGCGAACAACCGCGATAAGGCGCTCCGGACCTACGAGACAGCCCTGCGCAAGGACCCGAAGGCGGAGAACGCGGCCAAACTCCGGGAGAAGATCGATCAGCTCAAGCGGCAGCAGCAAACGCAGAACCCCTGAGCCCGAAGCCCACCGCCTGACGCGCATCCGGCCGCCCGCGGCCGCGCTCGCCCTCTGGCTTGCCCTCTCGCCTGCGCTCCTTCCGGGCTGCCGGATCCGCGGGGGCCCGCCCGCCGTCCCCCCCGTCTACAGGAACATCGCCCCCGGCGAGATCGGCCGGCGCGAGGCCGCGCGGGACCTGCGGATCTCGACGCTGCGGGCCTACGCGAAGGTCCGGGTCATGGGGCCCAAGCGCAAGGCGGGATTCTCGGAGGCGATCTCGGTGAGCCGCCCCGCGTCGGTACGGCTGGACACCGTGGGACCCTTCGGGCGCGTCTTCTCGATCCTTGCCACCGACGGCGCGTCGATGCGCTTCGTCTCGCCGGGCGACCGCCGGGTGTACTCGGGAGCGCCCACGGCGGAGAACCTCGGGCGGTTCCTTCCCTTCGCGCTGCGACTCGAGGACATCGTCGCCGTCTTCCTCGGCGGGAGGCCCGAGCCCGCGGGCGAGCCGTCGCTGTCCTACGAGCCTTCCGATGCCACGCTGATACTTCGAACGGCCAACCGGAGCGGGAGCGCCAGCCTCGCGGTCTACGACGCGCGCACGCTCGATCTCCGGCAGCTCCAGATCATCGATCCGCCGCCGGCCGTGGCCGCGGTGATCGACTACGAGGGCTGGAAGCCCTCGAACGGGCTCCTCTACCCGGAGCGGCTGCGGGTGAGCGTTCCCGCCCGCCAGGTCACGATGATGGTGACCTTCCAGAAGGTGGAGCCCAACGCGATCCTCGATGACGATCTGTTCGCGCTCCGCGCGCCGAGGGGCTTCGAGGTGATCCCGATGGAGGAATTGCCGCCCGCCGAGGACCAGAACCTGGCCCCCTCTTCGGCGCTGGATTCGCCCGCAGGAGAATCGAACGGAGGTCTACCATGAAGCGCGCGATGGCGATGGTGCTCGCGGCCCTCTTTCTCGCGGCGGCGGGATGCGGGAAGCAGCGGAAGGGCCTGGAGCCCGTGCCGGACGTGCCCGGGGACCAGGACAAGCCTGCCTACGGCGACACGCTCGTGGACTCCTCCACCGCGGACGCGATCAACCTGATCCCGATCCTCGCCTCCGACGGCGCCTCCCACGCGATCGCGGGGCTCACCTACAACTCGCTCGTTTCCTACGACGGCACCCTGAACCTCTACGGCGACCTCGCCGACCACTGGGAGGTCTCCCCGGACGGAAGGACCATGACCTTCCACCTGAGGGACGGCGTGCGCTGGCAGGATGGGCGGCCGCTCACGGCGGAGGATGTCCTCTTCACCTACCGGTTGATCATCAATCCGAAGACGCCCACGGCCTACTCGGAGTCCTACAAGCAGGTGAAGGACGCGCGGGTGGTCGATCCCCACAGGATTCGTTTCACTTACGACAAGCCCTACTGCCCGGCCATGGAATCCTGGGCGAGCCTCTCGATCCTCCCGAAGCATCTTCTCGAGGGCAAGGACGTCACGAAATCGCCCCTCGTGCGCAGGCCCATGGGCACGGGGCCCTACAAACTGGACCGCTGGATCACGCAGAACCAGATCGTCCTGGAGTCCAACCACGATTACTTCATGGGCCGCCCCTGGATCGAGCGGAGCGTGACCCGGGTCATCCCCGACACGGCCACGCAGTTCCTGGAGCTCAAGTCGGGGGGAATCGAGCAGATGTCGCTCACCCCGACGCAATGGTCGCGACAGACCGTCTCGAAGGAGTTCCTCGCCGCATTCAACAAGTACAAGTACCCCGTGAGCGCCTTCACCTACCTCGCCTTCAACCTGAGGGACCCGCGCTTCGCCGACCGGCGCGTACGGCAGGCAATCTCCTACGCGATCGATCGCGACGAGATCGTGAGGGGGGTGCTGCTCGGGCTCGGGGAGCCGGGCGTGGGCCCCTACGTCCCCTCCACGAAATGGTTCAACAAGAACCTCAAGCCCTACCCCCACGACCCGGCCCGGGCGAAGGCGCTCCTGGCGGAGGCCGGGTGGAAGGACACGAACGGCGACGGGATCCTCGACAGGGACGGCAGGCCCTTCGATTTCGAGATCATCACGAACAACGGGAACGCCGAGCGCCTGAAGACCTGCGTGATCATCCAGCAGCGGCTGAAAGACGTGGGGATCCGGGTGAGCATCCGCCCCATCGAGTGGGCGGCGTTCATCTCGGACTTCATCGACAAGAAGCGCTTCGAGGCGACGGTGCTCGGCTGGTCGATCGGCCTGGACCCGGACCAGTACGACATCTGGCACTCGTCGAAGACGAAGCCCAAGGAACTGAACTTCATCTCGTACAGAAACGCCGATGTTGATGCCCTGCTCGAGGAGGGGCGGCGGAACTGCGGGGAGCGGGAGCGCAAGAAGATCTATGACCGGCTGCAGGAGGTCATGTGGGAGGACCAGCCCGAGATCTTCCTGTACGTCCCCTACGCCCTCGTCACGGTGAACAGGCGCTTCCACGGGATCGAGGTGACGCCCCGCGGGATCGGCGACCGCTGGTGGAACCGGTGGTACGTTCCGAAACCTCTGCAGCGGGGCCAGATTCAGCCATGACACCCTTCAGCCCTGAGCAGGACCCGGCGGTGACGTGAGGGCCGGGCCTTGCCTCCGCCCCGTGGGCCCACTATCCTGCGCGCGCCGTCCGCGGCCCTTCCGGCCGCGCATCCAGAACCGGAGCGGGACCCTGTTCGCCTATCTGGCCAAGCGCCTCCTCTTCATGCTTCCCCTCCTGCTCGGGATCACGCTGATCAGCTTCGCGGTGATCCACCTCGCCCCGGGCAGCACGGTGGATCTCGAAACCTCGATGAACCCCCGGGTCTCCGCCGAGGCGCGGGAGCGGCTTCGGCATCTGTACGGTCTCGACCAGCCGCTCCACGTGCAGTACGGCCGCTGGCTCAAGCGGCTCGCCACCCTGGACCTCGGCGAGTCCTTCGCGCCGGATCACCGCCCGGTGAAGGACAAGATACTCGAGCGGATCCCGGTCACGCTCACGATCGAGCTCCTGGCGCTGGGTCTCATCTTCGCCGTGGCGGTCCCCCTGGGCGTCGCATCCGCGGTGCGCCAGTACTCGCTCTTCGACAAGATCTCGACCGTCGTGGTGTTCGTGGGGTTCGCGATCCCCACCTTCTGGCTCGCGCTGCTCCTCATGATCCTCTTTGGGGTGAAGCTCGGGTGGCTTCCCATCTCGGGCATCCGCTCCCTCGACCACGACTCGCTCTCGGCGGCCGGGAAGATCGCCGACTACGCCCGGCACCTGGCGCTCCCGGTCTTCCTCTCGGCCTTCGGGGGGCTCGCCGGGCTCTCGCGATACATGCGGTCGAACATGCTCGAGGTGATCCGGCAGGACTACATCACGACGGCGCGGGCCAAGGGGCTCCCGGAGAATGACGTGATCTACCGTCACGCCCTGCGCAACGCGCTCCTGCCCGTGGTGACCATCCTCGGGCTCTCGCTCCCGGCGCTCATCGGAGGGGCCGTGATCTTCGAGTCGATCTTCGCTATCCCCGGCATGGGCCAGCTCTTCTACCAGGGCGTGCTCGCGCGCGACTACCCGCTGATCATGGGCATCCTGGTGATCGGCGCGGTGCTCACCCTGGTGGGGAACCTTCTCGCGGACATTTGCTATGCATTGGTCGATCCGCGGATACGGGTCGGCGGATGAGCCCCTTCCTGCGCGACGTGGCCCGGAACCAGCTCGCCGCGGCGGGCTTCGTCGCCGTGGCGATCCTCGCGCTCGTCGCGATCTTCGCGCCCTGGATTGCGCCCAGCCCACCGGACCGGATCGACGCGTCCAACGTGCTGGCGGCGCCGGACCGTGCCCACCCGCTGGGGACGGACGAGCTGGGGCGCGACGTGGCGTCGCGGATGATCTACGGCGCCCGGATCTCGCTGGCGGTGGGGTTCGTGGCGGTGGGGATCGCGGTGGCGATCGGCATCGCCATCGGGGCGCTGGCGGGCTACTACGGCGGCTGGGTGGACGCCGTCGCCATGCGATTCACCGACATCATGCTCTGCTTTCCCACCTTCTTCCTGATCCTGGCCGTGATCGCATACCTCAATCCGTCGATCTGGAACATCATGATCGTGATCGGGATCACCTCCTGGATGGGAGTGGCCCGGCTCGTGCGGGCCGAGTTCCTGAGCCTGAAGGAGCGCGAGTTCGTCGTGGCGGCCCGGGCGCAGGGGGTGGGCGACGCGCGAATCATCTTCCGGCACATCCTCCCCAACGCCATGGCCCCGGTCTACGTGTCGGCGATCCTGGGCGTGGCCGGGGCGGTCCTGGTCGAGTCGAGCCTCTCCTTCCTGGGCCTGGGTGTCCCGCCGCCCACGCCGAGCTGGGGAAACATCCTCACCGCGGGCAAGGACAACATCGAGATCGCCTGGTGGTTGTCGCTGTACCCGGGCTTCGCCATCCTGATCACGGTGCTCGGGTACAACCTGCTCGGAGAGGGGATCCGGGACGCGCTGGACCCGAGGCTCCGGGAGGGCAGGGGGCGGCGCGCGTGACGCCGCGTCCCCGTGCCTGCTTTTTTCGAAGGAATCCTGTCCGCGGGCTCGAATCCCCGCGGGCGCTGGGATAAAATCGCGCACCCTGATCGGTCCGTCGCATCGATGTGACGCGCGGGACGGTCCGCGGGCAGGCGCAGGTTCCCCCCTCGCGCAGCCCCCGATACGCTCCGGCCGGGAAATGTCCGAGCCTCTACTCGATGTCCGCGACCTGCACACCGTCTTCGACACACCCGAGGGACGGCTCGACGCGGTGGACCGCGCGAGCTTCCGGATTTTTCCGGGAGAGACCATCGGCGTGGTGGGCGAGTCGGGGTGTGGGAAGTCCGTCACCGCGCTCTCGATCCTGCGACTCGTCCCGTCGCCTCCGGGACGGATCGCCGGCGGCGAGATCCTCTTCGAGGGGAAGGATCTCCTGAAGCTCCCCCTCTCCGACATGCGCCACATCCGCGGCAACGACATCTCGATGATCTTCCAGGAACCGATGACGAGCCTGAACCCGGTCTTCACCATCGAGAGCCAGATTGCCGAGGCGATCACGCTGCACCAGAAGATCTCCAGGAAGGAAGCGCGCGAGCGCGTCATCGAGAGCCTGCGCCTGGTCGGCATCCCCAATCCAGAAGAGCGCCTGAACGACTACCCCCACCAGCTCTCCGGCGGCATGCGCCAGCGCGTGATGAGCGCCATGGCCCTGTCCTGCAACCCGCGCCTGCTGATCGCCGACGAGCCGACCACCGCGCTCGACGTCACGATCCAGGCCCAGATACTTGACCTCATCGCGGGGCTCAAGGAACGGCTCGGCATGAGCGTCCTGCTGATCACGCACGATCTGGGGATCGTGGCGGAGGTGGCGCAGCGGGTGGTGGTGATGTATGCGGGGAGGGTCGTCGAGGCGGGGGACGTGTACGACATCTTCGAGCGGCCGCGGCACCCCTACACCGTGGGGCTCCTCCAGTCGCTCCCGAGGCTCGGGCGCGGGGAGGGGCGGCGGCGGCAGCGCCTGCACACTATCCCGGGGACGGTCCCGACGCTCCTCGATCGCACACCCCAGTGTCCCTTTCAGGACCGGTGTCCGAGGGTCCTCGATGTGTGCCACGGGGAGGATCCCGTGCTCGAGGAGGTCGGCGCCGGGCACCACGTGGCCTGCTTCAACCAGGTGCCCGAAGCCCCGCCGGTCGCGAGAGGGGTGGCGGGATGAGCGTCGAACGCGCCGGGCAGGCGCCCCGAGGCTCGCCGCTCCTCGAGGTCGAGGGGCTCACGAAGCACTTCCCGGTGAGGGGCGGCTTCTTCGGACGGGCTCGGGGGGCGGTGCGGGCCGTGGACGGGGTGAGCCTTGACATCATGCCGGGGGAGACGCTCGGGCTGGTCGGGGAGTCGGGCAGCGGGAAGACGACGCTCGGGCGGCTGATCCTCCGTCTCATCGAGCCCACCTCGGGAAGCGTGCGCTTCGGCGGGGAGGACGTGCTCTCCCTGGACAGGGACCGGTTGCGGGCGAAACGCCGGGAGATGCAGATCATTTTCCAGGATCCCTACGCGAGCCTGAACCCGCGGATGCAGGTCGGGGACATCGTCGGGGAGGCCCTGGTCATCCACAAGATTGCGTCGGGCAGGGAGCGGCGCGAGCGGGTGGTGGAGCTGCTCCGGACCGTGGGTCTGGGTCCGGACGCCATGCACCGGTACGCCCACGAGTTCAGCGGGGGGCAGCGCCAGCGCATCGGGATAGCCCGGGCGCTCGCGGTGCTCCCCCGGTTCATCGTGGCCGACGAGCCGGTGAGCGCCCTGGACGTGTCCATCCAGGCCCAGATCCTGAACCTGCTCATGGATCTCCAGGAGCGCTTCGGGCTCACCTATCTGTTCATCTCCCACGACCTCCGGGTCGTGGAGCACGTGAGCGATCGGGTCGCGGTGATGTATTTGGGGAAGATCGTGGAGCTTGCGACGCGAGAATCCCTATACAAGCGACCCCTGCATCCGTATACTCAGGCGCTCCTTTCGGCCATTCCGCTGCCGGATCCGCGACGCCGCAAGCAGCGCATCATCCTGGAAGGAGACGTCCCGAGCCCGATCCATCCTCCTCCCGGGTGCGCGTTCCACACGCGCTGCTCCTACGCGCAGGCGCGTTGCAGGGAGGAGGCGCCCGACTGGCGCGAGATCCTTCCGGGACATTTCGCGGCGTGCCATTTCGCACCGGAGGTCGGGCACCAGACTCCAAATTCATGATCGCTGAATTACCCGCGCGCGGCCCCTCCGGCGCCGCGGGACATCCGCCGGCGCCGGCGGGGGGCGGCGTCAACGCGGCGGACTCTTCCACCGCGGTTACAAGGTAGCGACGGTGCGGGATCGCCCGCGGGCCGGGGAGGGGTTGCCGGCCGCGCGGGGGATCCGGGACTCTTGCTGGGACCAATCACGCATCCATTCCAAGGAGGTCAGGGGATGACGAAGACCCAGATCATCGAGCAGGTTGCCAAGAACAGCCAGCTCGAGAAGAAGCAGGCCAAGGCGGCGATCGAGGGACTCACGAAGCTCATCGAGACCACGATCAAGAAGGGCGGTCAGGTTCCACTCACGGGCCTGGGGAAATTCAAGGTGGCGAAGCGCAAGGCGCGCATGGGCCGCAACCCCGCCACGGGTGAGCCGATCAAGATCGCCGCCAAGACCGTCGTGAAGTTCTCGGTGGCGAAGAACCTGAAGGACCTCGTCAAGAAGAAGTGACTCGCGGCAGCTCCGTTTCATGACGGCGTTGGTTCCGTGACCCGGCCACAGCCGCCCCCGTCCCCGGGGGCGGCCGTGCGTCGGGGCGCCATCGGGAAAGGACCCTGCGGCGGGGCCCCTGCGAAGCCCGAAGGTTGGACTTGACGGCCGGGCGGTCATCGTGAATGCTTGAACACGGAAGACCCACCGGTTCCTTCCAAAGGGAGGTCTTGGTAAGCGCATGCCGGGAAGGCTGCATCTGGAGCAGGACCACATCTGGTCGTCCAGGAACGATGACCTGAGTCTGGCCATGTGGGCTCTCGCTGAAGAGATCTCCACGGAACGACTCGATCGCGAAGGGTTCCTCGAAGGCCTGCGCGACGTCCTCCGGTTGATCGAGGCGGAGTGCACGCCCGAGCGCGTCGCGCGGGTGGATGCCTTCGCGCAGGATCTCCTCGAGAACCTCCACCTCCTCGCCTTCGACGCCGAGCCGCTCGTGCCGCTGATGGAGAAGGTCTCCTCCCTGGAGACGCTGATCGGGCCCGCGCCCGACCCGGACCAGGTGAACGGGAAGATCGACGAGTTCCTCCGCGAGGTCGACCTCCTCATCGTGGAAGCGGAGTAGGCGCAGGACGTGCCGTCGAATCGAAAGGGCCGGCGCCCCCGGGCAGCCGGCCCTTTCGATTCGGCGCTTGCGCCCCACCCTCAGGCCTGGAAGAAACCGTCCGGGCGGTCCTCGCTCGTCACGTAGTTGACTCCCTTTCGATCCCGGTAGCGAAGCATCGTCTCCGAGAAGCGGATCTCGTCTTCGCTCATGCCGTAGACGTCCTGGAGGACCGATCGCTCGAAGTCCGAGAGCCGGGGCCGAACCGCCGGCGGCGGCGCCGTGGCCGGGCGGCCCGGGTCGGCCTGGAACAGGGCGCGGGCGGCCTCGCGCTCGCGCTTCTCGCGCAGGGAGAAGAAGAGGGCGGACAGCCCGAGAGCCAGCAGGAAGATCAGGAGGAAGAACATCGCGAACCAGGCGACCATCATCTCAAGACCCTGTCGGCCCCCTCTGCGAGGGAACCGTAGTATGCAACCTGAGTCGGCCCCCTCTTACGGAGGGGGAAGGGAGCGAGGGCCGACAGGGAAGGTACCCGGCGACTCTAGCGCGGGGATGGCCGGGTGATCAAGGCGAACGTCGCCCGCGCGGCCCGGAAGGGGGGCGTGAGAAAACTTTTCCGTTTATGGATACTTTATTACTACTTCCCGGCGGGCCCCGCCCCCGGTCGGGAAAAGAGAATCGCGGCAGGAACGCCCTTCTGCGAGGTGTTCCCGCCTGCGCACATTTCTTGCAGCCCTGTCGCGGGGAATCATTCGTCCACTTCGGAATCGGGGTGCAAAGAGGGGGCCGCCGGATGGAACGCTCACGGGGAGTGCGGGTGCGCCTGGCCGCGTTCCGGGTCGGGCGCGCCGCCGGGTCGGGGTGCCTCCGGGCCGTGGTGCTGGCCGCCGCCTTTCACGCGTTCCCCGCGCTCGCGGGAACCGCGCCATCCATGGTGCTCGACTCCTCCTCGCCAACCCTGGGCACGATCGGCGCCGTGTGGGGCGACGTCCTCCGCCCGGCCGTTCCGCCCGCTCCGGGCACGCTCCCCGCGCCCATCCGCGCCATCACGCTCGCGGCCATGGGGCTCGTGTCCGGCGATCATCCGTCAAGCCTGAGCTACGGGGTCGACTCCATTCCCAACGGGCGGTTCTTCTTCAGCGTCGATCGGAACACCACCGGGATCGCCGGCATGTTCCCGCCGGACGTGAACACCGAACATTCGTCCAACAACCCCGCCGATGTCTACAAGAGCTACTTCCCGCCCAACAACACGCTGGTCCTGGACGGCAACGGCGCGGGGGGCTCGCCCGCGCCGAAGGGGCTGGGGCTGGACGAGACGGGGACATCGATCGACGACATCGAGGGCTTGGAGATGTGCGGCCCTGCCGCGGTCGATCCCAACGGCGACGGGGTGCTCGATCAGCCCGTCTACTTCACCCTCGCGGCCGGCTCGCCGACGCTCGCCACGCTGGGGGCCACTCCCCGGGACGTCCTGCGGTCCCGCACCGGCTCCACAGGCTCGCCGACGATCTGGAAGACCGGAGCCCAGCTCGGGCTCGTGAGCGGCGACGTGATCGACGCGCTCGCGACGAACGGGACCACCGTCTACTTCTCCCTGGCCCCCGGCTCCCCGACGCTTCTGGGCCCCGACGGCCAGCCCGATCCGAACAACGATCCCAACCCCGACGACATGACCCCGGGCGACATCATGAGCCAGGCCTTCGTGGTCGTGCTGCCGGGCGCGGCGATCAACCTCCAGGACACGGAGAACGTCGACGCCCTTTCGCTGGCCGACGACCAGGACAACGATCTCGTCCCGAACACCTGCGACAACTGCCTCGCGATCGCCAACGCGGATCAGGCCGACGGGGACGGGGACGGCCGGGGCAATGTCTGCGACAACTGCGTGTCCGTCTCCAACCCGACGCAGGTGGACTCCGACTTCGACGGCCAGGGGGATGCCTGCGACGCGGACGATGACAACGACGGTATCCTCGACGGCGCGGACAACTGCCGGGTCGCCGCGAACTCCGGCCAGGAGGACGGTGACGGCGACGGCGCAGGGAACGCCTGCGACAACTGCGCGGCTCTCGCGAACCCGAGCCAGGCCGACGGCGACGCGGACGGCGTGGGGGACGCCTGCGACAACTGCCCGGCGGCCTCGAACAGCGACCAGGCCAATCATGACGCGGACGGGCAGGGAGACGCCTGCGACGCGGATGATGACAACGACGGGATCCTCGACGGGGCGGACAACTGCGCGATCGTCGCGAACCCGGGCCAGCAGGACAACGACGCGGACACGATCGGCGACGCCTGCGACGACGACGACGACAACGACGGCGTGCCGGACGCCTACGACAACTGTCCGCTCATCGCGAACCTGAACCAGAGGGACGCGGAGAAGAACCCGGGGCCCGACGGGAAGCCCGGCGTGGCGAATGTGGACGACGACGGCGTGCACGGCGTGGACGACCCGGGGGAGCTGTGTCCGCTGAACCAGGGCGGCTTCCCGCAGCCGATCCCCGGATCCGACGACGCCTGCGGCGACGGGATGGGCGACGTCTGCGACGCGGACGACGACAACGACGGGCTGCCCGATGTGTACGAGACGGGCACGGGCGTCTACGTGTCGCCCACGAACACGGGGTCGCAGAGCCTCGTCCCCGATTCGGACGGGGACGGATTCGGCGACGGGACGGAGGTCGCCGCCGGGACCGACCCGAACAACCCGGGTTCCTTCCCGCAGGGCGGCGGACAGATTCCGGCCCTCGGCGTGGAGGGAAGCGCGCTTCTGGCCACCGCGCTCGCGGCCGCCGCCGGGTGGATCCTGCGGCGACGGAGAGCGACCCGTATGTCGGTTTCTGAGTAAGAGATTTCTCCATTTGGGAAAAGTTTTTCTCCGGCTCGGATGAGTCCGGAGCGGGGACGGCGCGCTTCTCCACGGAATTGCGACACTTCCCGCGATCCAAGGAAATTCACGGGCTTCGCACGAATCTTGCAGCAGTTTGGACAGGAATTCCCCACGCGGGAGTCGTTCTTCCGCCCCGAGGCCCGAGCGGTCGCGCGATCCCGTGCGAAGGATTCCCGCCCCCGGGCCTGGGACGGGGACCTTCAAGGATCGGGCGGTGCGCCCCACGCGCCCCGGCCGGATATCTGACCCGAGACCTTCCCGAAGGCCCGTACGCATACGGTCCGGACTTTCAGGAAGGTTTTCGTTCCGAGCCATCCCTGACTAAAGAGGGGCCCGCCCGCGCTCAGAGCGGATCCGCAGCGCGCACGGGACCAGGAAGCCCAAGGAGGGTATTTCCGTGAAACAGATCCTCAGTTTCGTGCTGGCGGCGGCACTCGGCCTGGCGGTCGCGTCACCCGCTCTCGCGCTCGACGCGCGCCCGCTCACGGCCGCCGACATCGCGACGATGGGCGGCACCGACTTCGACGGCGGCGTGGGCGACATCCTGCTTCGCAACGACAAGGTCGAAGCGGTCATCCTGAAGCCCGGCGCCACGCCGGACTTCGGCATCCCCTTCGCCGCCGAGGCGCTCCCCGCGGCGGGCATCATCATCGACGCCGGGACGCTCGGGGACAAGAACGATCAGCTGAGCGAGTATGACCAGGTCCTGAACCTCGACGCGCACAACCTGATCCTCTACGGGACGTCTTCGACGAGCGTCCTCGGTCCGACGGCCTCCGTCACTGTGGCGGGCATCGGCCTCCTGACGATCGATCCCCCGGGACCGCCGCCGCCGGTCGTGATCTCCTCGGCCGGCGCGCCGACGATCTTCGCCACCACCGTTTACTCGGTCACGAACGGGCAGTCGTGGATCAACATCACGACGTCGGTCCTCAACACCAACCCCTTCCCGGTGCCGATCTTCCAGGTCGCGGACGTGAACATCACGGTGGCCCGGGGTGCGCTGCCCTTCCAGCCGTTCCCCTTCCGGGGCACGAAGTCGCCGCCGCTCGATCTCTCCAATCCCTTCTCGGCGATCGGCGTGTACCAGTACCTCTCCGCGGTGGGAAACAACGGCCCCGCCAACGGGCCGTCGAACAATGACGGGAGCCCCTCGGGCGAGGTGACGTACACCATGGTGCCCAACTCCGTCTCGACGCCTCTCATCGGGCTGGCGAGCCCGATCGTGACGGCTGCCGGCAACACCTTCAACCTGGCCGCCGTGGGGGCCGGAATGCCGCCGACGGTGCCCCCCTTCGGGACCCTCAACTACACGCGCAAGCTCGTCGTCACGAAGGGGAACAGCGTGGAGTCCGGCCTCGATGTCGCGCTCCCGGTCCTGTTCACGCCCGTCTTCGGCATCGACGCGCGGGCGACCTTCACGGGCACGGTGGTGGACGGCAGCAGCAACCCGGTGCCGAACGCCAGCATCAACTTCGACAACACGTTCCCCGGCGCGAACCCAGCCCTCGTGACAGGGCTCGTCACTCTCGTGGACGACAACCAGGACGGCGTGCCCAACGCTGTGATCCCCGCCGCGGGCGGCCAGCCGCTTCCCACCACGCAGGTGGTGACGGACGCCAACGGCCAGTTCACGGTGAAGCTCCAGGCCTTCGCCAATCCCGCCACGACGACGTCGACCTACACCGGAAGGGTGCAGGCCGAGGAGCGCGGCGCGGTGAACATCGGCCCGCTGAGCGTGAACCTCGCGACGATCTTCGGGGGGCCGACGAACCTGGGGAACATCGTGCTGTCCGACAAGGGCACGGTGAACTTCACGGTGAGCGACGTTGCCACCTCGTCTCCGACGGCCGCGAAACTTTCCTTCTACGGGGCCGGCGGGACGGACAACCCCGACCTCGGAAACCAGTACCTCTCCCTGCGGGATTTCCCGGGCCTTTCCAAGCGCCCGGGCGACGGGCTCACGCCCGTGACCGAAGGGAACTCGTCGCAGCTCGGCGAGACGTTCAACGGCGCCCATTCGCTGAACTTCCTGTTCGACGATGACGGCACCGGGGCGGTCCAACTGAAGCCGGGCGACTACGTGGTCTTCGCGTCCAAGGGCCTTGAGTACACCGTGGACGCCAAGACTTTCACGGTCACCGCGGGCGGGACCACAAACGTCTCGCTGGGGCTCGATCGGGTGGTGGACACCTCGGGCTTCGTCTCGATGGACTTCCACATCCACTCGGCCCACAGCTTCGACAGCAGCGTGGCGCTCGCCGACCGGGTCCGCAGTTACCTGGGCGAGGGCGTCGACGTCATGGTGTCCACCGACCATGACTACGTCACCGACTACGCGCCGGTGATCGCGAGCCTCGGGGTCGGCGCCGGAATCAACTCGATCGTGGGTGACGAGCTCACGGGCGGAGCGCCGGTTCCCGTGAACGCCGTGGCCACGGGGGGTGTGAATGCCTTCCCGGAGGGGATCGGCCACTGGAACGGCTGGCCGCTCTCGGTCATCGCGAACAGCCGCAACAACGGCGCGCCCGAGAGTGAGTTCATCAACCCCGGCACCGCCATCGACCGGCTGCGGGGCATGGACTCGCTCCCGCTCCTGGGTGCGACGCCGGACACCGCCACCGCCGGCCAGTGGGTGGCGGCGGCCCAGGCGGGCCAGGCGGGCACGCCGGGAGCCCCGCTTCCGCCGGACGACGAGGTGGTGATGCTCAACCACCCGCGCGCCGGGTTCGCGGGCACCGTGGTGATCGGGCTCTTCAACAGCCTGCTCAACCCGGGCGGCAACCCGCTCACGGGCGGCTACAACCCGACCCTCCCGATCACGTCGTCGCCCAACTCCCTGCTCGGCCTTCCGTCGCTCTACAATGCGGCGGTCGTCGGGCCGGGCGGCACCGGCACGACGGGCCTCACGTTCGATGCGCTCGAGATCATGAACGGCACGAGCATCGGCACCTACCTGAAGGTCCGGACGGACTGGTTCAGCCTGCTCGATCAGGGGATCAACAAGACCGGAACCGCGGTGTCCGACTCGCACCGGCCGGTGATGGAGAACGCGGGCTACGGCCGGTCCTACGTCGCGTCGTCGACCGACGCGCCGGCGGCGATCAACCAGTACCAGCTCACCTCGAACGTGAAGGCGATGAAGCTCGTGGGCACCACCGGTCCGTTCATCCGTTTCGAGATCAAGGATGACGGAGGGGTCTTCCGCGGGATGGGTGAGACGGTTGTCTCCACGGGGAGCAAGGTGGGGATCAAGATCCGCGTGGAAGCCGCTCCGTGGATCCCGATCGAGGAGGTGCGGATCTACCGGAACGGCAGCCTCTTCGACACCATCCCGATCCAGTCCTCGAAGGTGCTCGGCAAGGTGCTGCGCTTCAACGGTAACACCAATTACGACGGGATCACCGGCGACTCCTATTTCACCGTGGAAGCGGGCGTGAAGATCGACGGCAACGGCAACCCGCTGTCGCCGGCGCTCCTCGATACGGTGAACGCGGTGGCGCCGGGCGTGGTGCCACTCGGCTTCACGAACCCGATCTTCGTCGACCGCGACGGGAACGGGTATCAGCCGCCGGGTCTGTAAGCATCGTTCTCGGTCAAAGCGGGCCGCCGGGAGGGACCAGCACGAACGCCCCCCGGCGGTCCGCAAAACCTTCGGGCCCGCCCCCGTTCACAGAGGGCGGGCCGCGCAGGATCGCAGAAGCCGCCTTCAATCGAAGCCGCGCCCCCGCGGGGTCACCCGCGGGGGTCGCTTTGTCTGATCGCCGAGTCTGGTAAAGTGGCCGCGGCCACATCGGGGAGAAACCAGGGATGCCACGAGGGAAGATCGCCGGGGTGCTCGCGCTCGTCGGGCTGCTCGCCCATGGCCCCGCGCGGGCCGCGGAAGAGAAGAAGGCCGCGTCCGATCCCGCGCGACTCGGGATGACCGAGGGGGATCTCGGGAAGATCTTCGGCGCCGCGCTGAAATCGCAGAAGATCGAGCCCGCCTTCGCGCCGGCGACGAATTTCGGGCACCGACCGGGGCAGGCGGCGGGGAAGGGCGCCGCAGCGCGCTCCACGACGAAGGAGCCGGTGGCGAAGGCCAATCCCTGGGAGGGGCAGAAGGCTTTCATCCGCGCGGTGGGCCAGGGCGACGTGGCCTACGCCGAGTACTTCCTCCATGGGGGCAGGCTTTACCGGATCCGCTGGACGCTGGCCGACCGCTTCAAGCGCCCGATCATGGCCGAACTCGTGGCGCTCGGAACGAAGCGCTACGGAGAGCCGGTTTACGACCAGAACATCGTCTGGAAACTCGGTGACCCGAGGGCGAACCTCTGGCGCACGGCGTGGGAACGGAACGGGAAGTCGCTCGAGATCCGCATGCTCAACCCTACGATCGGCGGCATGGCCTACCTCACGGTCTCCGACCAGAAGGCGATCCGCGCGATTGTCGCGGCGGGAGGTATGGTCGCGCCGGAGCCGGAGACGGCGGGCTCCTGGTGGTACGCGCCCCACGCGAAGCCGCGCCTGCTCACCCCGGATGAAAAACAGGGTCTTGTCGATGCCGCCGGAAGCCTCTTCGGGCAGAGCGGGTTCTGAGGCGGGCGCCGCTCAGCGCGGCGTGATCGCGATGTCATTGGGGCCGGTCTCGGTGTCGAGCACCGCCCGCACCTCGTCGCCGGAGTCGTTCTCCCGGGCCTTCTTCAGGTCGATCAGAACCACCTGGTCGTCGGCGCAGGCGGTGATCCAGAAGGCATCCCCACCGTTGTCCATGACGATCCCGCAGGGATCGGGGTCCCCCGGCCCGACCCCGCCCAGGTCGTTCGTCCGCTCGATCTCCTTCTTCTTCACGTCGTAGATCGAATAGTCCCCCTTGAAGGCTTCGCCGCCGCTCGCGATGTCGTGGTCCGCGTGGAGCAGGATCACCGTCGTGTCGTTGGGCGTGATCGCCAGATCGCTCGGCTGAAAACCGAGGGGCACGGTCGTGACGGAGAGGTTCTCGACGTTCACGATCGACATGCTGTCGGACCCGGTGTTGATCACGTAGGCGAAGCGCCCCTGGGAGTCGGACAGGACCTTCGTCGGGTGGTTCCCCAGGGGCGGGTTGCCCTTGACCACCTTCTTGCTCGTGTCGACCACAGTGAGACTGCCCGTGACGTTGTTCACGATCAGGACCCTGCCCCGGCTTCCGGCCGCCCGGGCCGCCGCCGGGGCGAGGGCCGCGGCCCCCGCCAGGCAAAGCACGAGCCCGCGGGCGGCGATGGCTCTCGCCGTCATGAGAGACTCCTTCCTTGCGTTGTCGGGGGGGCAGAGCGGGCGGCGTGCTCAGGATGCAGGAGACCTTCGCGGACGTCAATCCGGATCCCGGCGCGGGTCAGGGCCGGAAGCGGTTGGAGCGCGGGCCTAGATCGTGGGCGAGGCGGCGGTACGCCAGCCGGATCCAGTCGCACAGGAGCGGCCGCGTGTCGCGCGGGTCGATGATCTCCTCGATGATGAACATCTCCGCGGTGCGGAAAGGAGAGCGGATCGCCTCGATGCCGTCGAGGATCTGCTTGCGCAGCGCCTCCGGGTCGGCGGCTTCCGCGAGCTGGCGCCGGAACGCGGCCTCGATCCCCCCTTCGACCGGAAGCGATCCCCAGTCCCCGCTCGGCCAGGCCACGCGCAGATCCGGATCGCC
>JBGPLH010000037.1:0-16294 GCA_041486365.1 Thermodesulfobacteriota bacterium
CGGTCCGTCTCTTTCCGGTTGGCCGTGACGTAGTCGGCGATCTTCTTGTAGAGATCGGGCTTCAGGTGGAGGAACGAGAGGTTCTCCAGCTCCGTCTTGATCCAGTCGATCCCCAGCCGGTGGGCGAGCGCCGCGTAGATGTCCAGCGTCTCCTGCGCGATGGTGGCGCGCTTGGGCGGCGGCTGGAACTCGAGCGTGCGCATGTTGTGGAGGCGGTCCGCGAGCTTGACCAGCACGATCCGGATGTCCCGGGCCATCGCCAGGATCATCTTGCGGTAGTTCTCGGCCTGCTCCTCCTTCCGGGAGGAGAAGCTGATGTGCGCGATCTTCGTGACGCCGTCGACGAGCGTGGCGACTTCCTCCCCCACCACGCCTTTCAGCTCGTCGAGCGTCGTGTAGGAGTCCTCGATCGCGTCGTGCAGGAGGCCCGCCGCGATGCTGGCCGCGTCGAGCTTCAGGTCGGCGAGGATGCCGGCGACTTCCATCGGATGCGAAAGGTAGGGCTCCCCCGACAGGCGCACCTGTCCCTGGTGGACCTTGGCCGACAGTACGTAGGCCTTGGTCAGGAGGTCGACGTCGGCCTTCGGATTGTAGGCGAGGACCTTCTCGACGATGTCGTTGAAGCGCAGCATGGAGCTCCGCGACCCTCCTGCGGGAAAACCGGCGAATTTTTAGGGCCTTACCAGCCTATCGGAACAGGCTTCCCTTCATATTAGAGGCCGGCCGCGCGCGGGGCAACCGGCCCCCGGACGCGAACCCTCTAGGCGGGGCTCTTCCGGGGCGGCCGCGGGGGCGGGATTTCGGGGATCAGCGGCCCGTAGGCGCGGCGGATTCGCGGGAGGATGCGCGCGCGGCGGCTACGCTCGGCCGCGAGGATCGCGCGGAGATCGCTCACGGCCCGATCGAAAGCGTCATTCACGACGACGTAGTCGTAGAGGTGGACGTGCCGGAGCTCCTCCTCCGCCGTGCGAAGCCGCTGGGCGACGCGCGCCTCGCTCTCGGTGCGGCGCGAGACGAGACGCTCCTTGAGAACCTCGAAGGAGGGAGGAACCACGAAGACGAGGACGGGGGCGTCGTCGGCGAAGGACTCGCGGACCTGGTAGGCCCCCTGGTAGTCGATGTCGAGGATCACGTCAACGCCCAGATCCATCTGGGAACGGAGCCAGGCCGAGGACGTGCCGTAGAGCCGGCCGTGCACCTCCGCCCACTCGGCGAACTGCTTCTGCGCGATCATCTGGCGGAAGGCGGCCTCGTCGGTGAAGTGGTAGTCGACGCCTTCGCGCTCGCCCGCCCTCGGCGGGCGCGTGGTGTAGGAAACGGAGAAGCGCGCGTCGGGCTCCCGATCGAGCACCGCCCGGCACAGCGAGGTCTTCCCGGAGCCCGAGGGCCCGGAGACCACCATGAGGACGCCCGCGCCCGCCGTGTGTGCTGTCACACGTCACTCCACGTTCTGGACCTGCTCGCGGATCTTCTCCAGCTCGGCCTTGATCTCGACGATCCGGTGGCTGGTCTCGGCGTGGTTCGCCTTGGAGCCGATCGTGTTGATCTCGCGCATCATCTCCTGGACCAGGAAGTCGAGCTTGCGGCCCACGGGGCCCCGCGCGTCCATGATCGTCCGGAACTGCGCGAGGTGGCTGGCCAGGCGCGTGATCTCCTCGGAGACATCCATCCGCTCCGCGTAGAACAGGATCTCCTGCTCCATCCGCCAGGGATCGGGCTCGGCCCCCTCCAGCAGCGCCTTCACCTTCTCCCGGAGCGTCGCGCGGATCCGGTCCATCGCGCCGACGAGCGTCTCGCGAATGACCTCGATCTCTCCGGCGATGTGACCGAGGCGCGCCTGCAGGTCCTTGGCGAGGGCCTGGCCCTCGGTCTCGCGCATGGCATTGAAGTCCTCGAGCGCCCGCTCCAGCGCTCCCGACGCGGCGGCCCAGATGGCGTCGAGGTCGGCTTCCGGCTCCTTCCAGAAAACAACATCCGGCAGGGCGACGAAGCTCTCCATGAGGAGAGGCTCCTTGACGTCGAACTTCTCACGCAGGCGCTCCAGGATCGCGTGGTACTGCGCGGCCAGGGGCTCGTTCAGCTCGAGCGTGAGGGGCGCCTCGGCGCCCGCCTCCGACGAGACCGTGACCTCGATCTTCCCGCGGGACACCGAGGCCTGCACCTGCGCCAGTACCTTCGGCTCGAGCGCCGAGAGGCGCCGCGGCACACGCACGCGCACGTCAGCGGTCTTCTGGTTCACCGACCGGATCTCGATCGTGAATCGCGCGCCCTGCGCCTCGAAGGCCGCGTGGCCGAACCCGGTCATGCTGCGGATCATCGATCCCCCTCTCCCGCGATGGGGTCAGGCATGACTTATTGACTTGTTGGCAAGCCGAAAGTCAAAAAGTCATGCCTGACCCCGATCCCGATCACGGCCTCCAGGTCCCCGCCCGCCCGTAGGCGTCCTCGAGGCGCACCACGTCGAGGAGCTGCGGCGTGGAGACCTCCAGCACCTCGCAGTCGGAGACGGCGATCATCCGGTGCTTCGTGCGCGGCCGGATGCGGTAGCCCTCGCCCTTGCGGAGCCGCCGGATCACCATGCGCCCCTTCTCCTCCACCTCGAAGTCCATCGTGCCCGAGAGCATGTGGATAGTTTCGTCCTTCCACCGATGGTACTGGAGGGAGAGCCGCCCGCCCTTCCTGATGCGCAGGATCTTGCCCACGTACTTCGGGGTCATGGCCCAGACGAACTCGGAGCCCCAGGGCTTCTTCACGAACGTGAACGAGCCGCGCGTGAGGGCGCCGAGGGTCTCGCGGAAGGTCGTCGCCTTCCCGCGGCCGCTGCTGCGGCTCATGGGCTCTCCGTTCCGAGATCGGTGATCGCGTCCCCCACCTGGATCTCCCCCTGCCGCCGCACCAGCGCGTAGCAGCCGATGTTGGCGTTGTTCTTGTCGCGGGCCACGCGATGGATCACCGGGTCGCGCGGCAGGTCTTCCTGGGGCAGCGTGATCATCGCACAGCGGATCGTGGGCGAGATGATCTCGATCCCCAGGTTTCGACCGATGCGAAGCCTGTGCCCGATCCAGCTCTCTTCCAGAAAAGAAGGCGCGGCGCCGCCCGTGTCGATCAGCACGTTGGGCCGGAAGCGGCGCGAGTCAAATCGGCCCTCCGGATGAAGCGCGCCGAGATGAGCGAGCGTCGCCGTCGCGAGCAGGTGCAGGTGCAGCGCGTCGTGGAAGGTGCCCGGCGGGCAGGGAAGCGTGATCCCTTCCTCGCCGATCCCCGGCAGCTCATCGGTGGGCGGCACCTCGTAGGAGAGCGACTTCTCCACGGATGCGGCGACGAGGCGCACGCGCCGTCCGAGGAAGCGCGTCGCCAGCTCGGCGAGCTTGGGCGAATCGGTCGGGAGATCCGTGCCGTCCTCCATGCGGATCATCGCCGGGGGAATGCGCGCGGGCGAGGGCGCCTCGGCGTAGCCCGCCGACCATTCGAGAAGACGCGGGCAGGACTTGGCGCTGAGCACCCGCCCCTTCTCCTCGTCGAGGAACCCGTAGGCCCGATCACCCAGGAGGCCGGAAGGGCCCACCTCGGCGGAGGAGAGCTTCTCTCCCCGGAGTGATTTCACCGTGTAGCGCCAGAGAGCCGCCACGGCGCCGATGCGCACGCCCTCGGTCACTGGGTTACCCTTCCCGCCGTCACGGGTTGTCCGGGGTCTTCGGGAGCTTGTCCACGGCCCAGCGATCCCGCTGGCGCATGATCTCGATGGTGCCCATGTAGGCGTACCCCTGGGTGTCCCGGGAACCGATCTCGTAGAGGCGCACCGGGAAGATGTAGCGCGTCGGCGAGAGCCGCTGTCCAGGGCCGATCTCGAACGCCTCGTGGTGCGGATTGCCGAGGCCCGCCATGTACACCTTGAACCAGGATTCGCCCTTCTTCTTCTTCAGACGCCGCCCGAGGCGGTCCGAGACCAGCTCCATCCCCGCCGGGGTGTCCCGCGTCGCCCAGGCGAAGACGAAGAGGTTCGCCACCTGGAGGGCCGCGAGGTAGTCGCGATCGATGGTCGGCGTGAGCGGGGCGGGCGGCACGGGAGCCGGCGGCGGCGCCGCGACCGCCGGGGACACGATCAGGACGAGCGCCAGGGACGCAATCCGCAGCGCCTTCATGCGCGGGGCGGGCCTCAAGCGCATGCCTCCGTCAGTAGGCTTCTTTCCCGAACAGCACGGCCGGGATCGTGCGGAGCAGGATCTCGATATCGAGGCCGATCGACCAGTGCTCGATGTAGTAGAGATCGCTCTCGATGCGCTTCTCCAGCGACGTGTTCCCGCGGTATCCGCGCACCTGGGCAAGGCCCGTGAGGCCCGCCTTCACCTTGTGCCGGAGCATGTAGCGCGGTATCTGCTTCTTGAACTGCTCGATCAGCTCGGGGCGCTCGGGACGTGGGCCCACCATGCTCATGTCCCCCCGGAGCACGTTCAGGATCTGCGGCAGCTCGTCGAGGGAGAGCTTGCGGAGGATCCGGCCGAGTGGCGTGCGGCGCGGGTCGGCCTTCGTCGCCCAGACGGCGCCGGTTTCCTTCTCCGCGTCCACGGTCATCGTGCGGAACTTCAGCATCTCGAAGCAACGGCCGTCGAAACCCATCCGCGTCTGCCGGTAGAAGACCGGCCCGGGCGTGAGCGCCTTGATCAGCGCCGCCGTGAGGAGCATCACGGGCGAGGCGAGGATCAGCGCGGCCGACGAAGCGGTGATGTCGAAGACGCGCTTGCCCAGGCGGTTCCAGCCTGCCATGGGCGAGTCCTGGATCCGCACCATCGCCAGCCCGTCGAAGTCCTCCACGCCGCCCCGCAGCGTCACGAACTGGTGGATGTCGGGGACCACCCGCACGTCCACCATCTCCTCCCCCATGAACTTGAGCACCGTCTCGAGCCGGTCGTGGGCATCGGCCGGCATCGCCACCACCACCTGATCGATCCCGCGGCGCCCGAGAATCTCGCGGATGTCCTCGTAGACGCCGAGCACGGGCACGCCGTCCAGCTCCTTCCCGATCTTCGACGCGTCGCGGGCGAGGACGCCGACGACCTGCATCCCGATCTCGGGATGCGCGCGCACGCGGCGGATCACCTCCCGCGCCAGATCCCCCGCGCCCACGATCAGGATGTGGCGGAGGTTGAAGCCGCGCCTTCGGATCTCCCGGAACGCCTGGCGCACGACGAAGCGGATCGTCGCGACACCCACGGTCGAGAAGACCCAGAAGAGGGCCATCACCACGCGGCTGTAGGTGAAGGTGGCGAAGGGACGGTAGAAGAACGTGAGGCCGGTGATGATGAAGACGCCGAGTGTTCCGGCGCGGATGATCCGCCCGAGCTCCTCGAAGGGGGACTTCGCCCGCCGCGCGCGATACAGCCCCCCGCGGCGCAGCAGGATCGCCCACACGACGAGGATCGCCGGGAGGATCGTGAGATAGGGGTCGAAGCGCGGCGAGGTCTCGTACACCGGGACGATGCGCGCGAAGAGGGCCGAGTGGAAGCGGACGGAATAGGCGAGGAGCCAGGCGGCCGACACGACGACCATGTCGGTGAGGAAGAAGATCGAGAGGAATACCTGGCTGTACTTTTTCAGCACGCCGAGCCCTCCGCCGAGCCCTTCGCAGCAACCCCGCCGCCGGGTCCGGCCGACGCCGGTTCGCCCCGCCGCCAGGCCTCGACGCGCGCCGTGATCCACCCGTCCAGCCGCTCGAGGAAGATCGCGCGGTCGAAGGCGAGCGCGCGCTCGCGAATGCGCACCGGGTCGAAGGCCGCCTCGTGCTTCTCGAAGAGGGCGATTCCTTCGAGGAGCCCCTCGACGGACCGATCGGCGAAGAAGACCCCCGTGGGCGGGCGGCCGGCCGCGTCCCCCGGCGCGATGACGGTCTCGAGTGCGCCGCCGCGCCCCAGGGCGATCACGGGGCGCCCGGAGGCCATGGCCTCCACGGGCACGATCCCGAAGTCCTCCTCGCCGGGGAAGATCAGGGCGCGGCAGCCGGCGTAGAGGGCGGCGAGCTCGCCGCGATCGCGCCGACCGAGAAACGTCACGTTGGGCCTGGCGATCGCGCGCAGGCACGCTTCCATCTGGCCCGAACCGACGACGCGCAGAGGGTACCCGATCCGGTTGAACGCTTCAACGGCGATGTCCACGCGCTTGTAGGGCGCGAATGCGGAGACGACGAGGAAATAATCGCCGCGGGCGGACGGATCGGGCCGGAACGCCGACGTCTCCACGGGCGGGTAGATGACCTCCGCGCGGCGGCCGTAGTGGCGCCGGATCCGCTCGGCCACGTTCCGCGAGTTGGCCGCGAAGTGCGAGACGCGGGACGCCGTCGCGACATCCCAGCGCCGGAGCCATGGCGCCGCGATCGCCATGGCCGCCCGCGCGTAGGCGGGCGCGAGCCCCGGCGCCCAGTACTGGTCGTACTGATCCCACACGTAGCGCATCGGCGTGTGGCAGTAGCACAGGTGCAGGGCGCCGGGCGCTGGCCGGGCGCCCTTTGCCACGCAGTGGGAGGAGGAGATCACGAGGTCGTACCCGGAGAGATCGAAGCGCCCGACGGCCGCCGGGAACAGCGGCAGGTAGGAGCGGTACCTCGCGGCGGCCCGGGGGAGGTGCTGCACGAAGCTCGTCACTATCGGGTGCGATTCGAGGGCGGGGGACACGCTCCCCGGCAGGTGCACCAGCGTGTAGATCGGCGCCTCCGGGTAGCGGGCGCCCAGCGCCTCGAGCACCGCCTCGCCGCCGCGCATCCCGGTGAGCCAGTCGTGCACCAGGGCCACCTTCATGCGGGCCCCCCGGCCGCGCGTTCCGCGGGAAACCCCCGGGACCGCCGCTCCACGCGCCCCAGGGCCGCGTAGCCCAGGGCGGCCAGCGCGATGCCCGCGCCCACGAGGGCGGCGTGGCGCTGGAGGATCGGGAGCGTGAAGGAGGCGTGCGCCAGCCGCCGGCCGATCTGCGCGAGGGTCATCTGCTGATCCAGGATGATCCGGTAGTCCGAGAGGTACTGCCCGGGACCGCCCTCCATCACGTCGTACACCAGGGCCGCGTTGGAGAGCAGGAAGAAGCCGTAGGAGACCGCGGTGAGCGCCAGCGCCAGTGCGGCGCGCCACGCCCGGCGCCCGCCCGCGAGGAAGATCGCCACCCCCGGCGCGAGAAAGGGGATCGCCTCCGTGACGTAACGCTGCGAGTAGGAGTCACCCCACCAGGAGAACCAGTAGCCGTGCAGCGTCGCGAGCGCCGCCAGCGCGAGGAGCCCCGCGCCCGCGAAGAGCCGTCGCTCCGGGCGCGCGCGGTCACCCTTCACCGCCGCCGCGACCATCGCTCCCACCGCGAGCAGGAACAACGGGTGGAACCAGAAGAAGCCGTGCCGCGGGTTCAGGAGCACGTTGAAGAGCGGCGGGTTCGTCGGATCGAAGTGCCAGTGGGGCGTGTAGGTCGACGCGAAGGGATCGCCCAGCTGCAGCTGGAGATACACCGGCAGGATCCACAGGAGCGAGAACAGACCGGCGGAGAAGAGAAGTCCGCGCCCGATCAGGGCGGCCCAGCTCTTGCGGTGGAGCACGAGGAGCGCGAGTGCGGCGGGGAGTGAAAACAGCACGCCCGGATAGCGGATGATCGCGCCTGCCCCGACGGCGAGCCCGAGGCAATACCAGCGTCCCGCCCGGCCCTCGGGCCTCCCGCAGATCCCCGCGAGGATCGCGGCCGTCCCCGCCGACATGCAGGTGCTCACCGCGTGCGCCATTCCGTTCTGCGCGTAGAAATGGAGCTGGCTCCCGAAGAACGCGAGCGCGGTCGCGAAGGCCGCCTCGCCCTCGGAGAATCCGAGCCGGAGGAGCGTGACATCGATGAGGATGATGGCGAGCAGCGCGTAGAGGTTGTGCGAGAGGACCACGAAGGCGATGCGCGCGAGCGTCCGGGAGTCCACCTCCTTGTAGGCCGCCCGCATCTTCTCCGGCGGGATGGCGGGTCGCACCCAGCCCCGATCGTATGCGAAGGCGCCGAGCATGTACATCGGCGCGTCGAAGATGGCCAGGCCCGGCGGGTATTGCGCGACCCAGCGCTGCGTCTTCTCGTGGAATCCGATCCCGTTGGTCACCGCGTAGCGGTTGTTCGTGAGGTCGAAGTCGCGATCCTCGATCATCGATTCGAGGGTGGAGAAGTAGCCCCAGCCGTCGCCGGCCAGGCCCCGCTCCCAGACGAGCATGTGGAACCCCGCCAGCAGGAGGACCAGGAGAAGGTGCCGCTTTCGAGCGAGGAACGCCGTCATCACTCGTCCCAGGACTGCATGGTGCGAGGAAGCGGGGGTGCGACGGCCGGCTTCCCCTGCGGATACAGGACCCGGTAGATCCGGTACCGCGCGTCCGATCCCGGGCGCTCGGGGAACCGCGCCTCCAGGCGCAGGTCCTCCGGCCTCACGCTCCTGCGGAAGTCGGGGAACCATCGGTCCGTCATCGAGTCGCTCGTCACCACGAAGTCGGCGCCGTAGAGCCGAAGGTACGCGATGGCCGGCGCGTAGGCGAACCGGAGCGGCACGCGGAGGTTCCGTGCGTGCGCGTAGTACAGGATCCGCTCCCGCGGCGCGAACACCCGAACCTCCCGGCCCATCGCGTGATCCCGGATCCACGACCCCGCCTGCTTCTCACCGATGGGCTCGTTAACGTTCGTGCGAAGCGTCTTGGGGATCGACACGATCACGAGCACACCCAGCACGATCGCCCCGGCGAACCGCGCCCACGGGGTTCGGCGGGCGCGGAGCGCGTCCTCGAGACGCCGCGAGAAGCTCACGACGCCGAGCGCGGTCCACCCCAGCGCGAGGAGTGCCAAGGGGAACACGTGCCTCCGTCCCGCGTAGCCGATCGTCACCGTGAGACGGTAGAGCGTGAAGCCGTAGAGCGCGAAGAACGAGAGCAGGAAGAGATCCCCGCGCGTGCGCCAGAGCCCCCTTCCCCGCACGGCGAGACCCAGGAGCAGGAACGGGACGAGGGGCCAGGTGAGCGCCTTGCCGAAGGTGCCGAAGAGCCGGAGCCCGCGGACCCCGTAGCGCTCGCCGGCCGTGTCCCGGAGGACCGGCGGGCGACCGTATTTCGCGATCACCTCGTCCTTTATTTTGTCCTTCGCCCAGTCGGGCCGCTCATAGGCCTTCACGCCCGCCAGCGACGAGAGCGATTTCTTCCGCGTGAGCTGCCAGTACCCCGTCGTGTCGTGGATGTGCCTGAGATAGGGAAACGCGATCGCGAGGAAGGAGGCCACGAGCAGGATCCCCGCGACGGCCCGCGCCCCGGAGGTCCCCCTTGACGTGGGGGCCGACGAAGTCTGACCCGCGCCTCGCGCCCACCACAGGCCCGCGACGATCCAGAACTCCCCGAGGGCGACCACGCCGACTCCCTCCGGCCGGGTGAGGTAGGCGAGTGCTGCGGACGCGCCCGCAAGCGCGAAGGGGGCGGCGGAGGAGGACGCGGGAAGCGCGCCGAGGCCCCGCCAGAGGAAGGCCACCGACGCCGTGAAGAAAAGGAGATAGGTCGAATCGCTCTGGACGTTGGCCGCGTACTCGCACGCGAAGGGGTGCACGGCCCAGAGCACCAACCCGACCCAGGCTACACGCCGCCCGAAGAGATCGCGCAGGAGGAACCAGAGCGGAACGCCGATGAGCGTCCCCGCCGCGACGGAAATCGCGAGTCCCGCGTTCTCGTAGTCGCCGAAGAAGGGAAAGAGCCGGGCCGTGAGCCAGGAGTAGAGCGGGTGGTACACGTGGGAGAGGGCGAGCCGCGTGTCCCCCGCGACGAAGGCCCTCGCGATGGCGATGAACCGGGGCCCGTCGTTGAAGATCACCTCGCCGCGCGCGGCGAGGAACCAGCGCAGGAGGAGCGCACCGGCGAAAAGGAGCGCGAGGCGCCCCGCGTCCGCGCGGCCCCGGGAGAGCGCCGCGGCGGCGGGCGCCGGCGTCATCGGGCCCTGGGAGGCACCGTTCACGGGCGGGCCCTCACCGCGCCTTCGCCCGGAGGCCCCATCCCTCCGGACAGCCGCGCAGGTGCCAGGCCAGGAGCGTCGCGTAGGTGGAGAGCCTGCGCCGCGGCTTCTCCGGGAGACCAAGCGTGAGGATCACGAGGAGCGCCGCGAAAAGAAAGTCCGCGGCGAGCTTCACGATGCGGTACGCGACCACGATGGCCTGCTGCCCCCGCCCGCGGTTCTTCCCGAAGAAGCGGTACAGCGAGCGGTAGTACTCGATGTAGGTCTCCGTCGGCATCTTCTTCTTCGTGCTCTCGCCGTACAGGTGCGTGATTTTCGCGTCCGGAATATGGACGATCTTCCACCCCGCCTCCCTGATCCGCGCGCACCAGTCGGTCTCCTCCAGGAAGAAGAAATAACCGTCGTCCATGGGTCCCACCTTCTCCAGCACCTCCCGCCGCACCATCATGCAGGCGCCCAGCACCGCGTCCACCTCGATGGGCTGCGCGTAGTCCTGCCGCTTGCTCGGATATTTCACCGGGAAGAGCATCCTGAGCAGGGAGAGATTCACGAGCTCGGTCGTGAGCGTGGGGAAGTTGTGGAAGCAGTTCTGCTTGGACCCGTCGGGATTGAGGAGCTGCGGCCCGCAGGCCCCGACCTCCGGATGCTCGTCCATGGTCCGGACCATGCGCTCGAAGGCGCCGGCGTGGGTGATCGTGTCGGAGTTGAGCAGCACCGCGTAGCGCCCCTGGATCTCCCGCAGCCCCACGTTGTTCCCGCCGGCGAAGCCGAGGTTGCGCGGGCACCGGATCACCTTCGCCTGGGGGAACTCCGCCTCCACCGCGTCGGCGCTGCCGTCCTTCGAGTCGTTGTCCACGACGATCACTTCATAGGAGATCCCCTTCACCTCGCGAAAGATCGACTCGACGGCCGGCAGGAGCACGTCCCGGGCGTTCCAGGTCACGATGACGATGGAGAGATCGATTCCCAAGGGAACGTTCTCCTCTCTCAAGCCTGGCCGGGGGGCAGGATCTCGTAGAGGTACTCCGTGTCCTTGCCGAGCTCGAAGGTGCGCACCAGCCGCGCCTCCCGATCGGCCGCGAGCCGCTCCATGAATCCGGGTCGCAGCCGCCGTGTCTTCCCGTCCAGGAGGATGTAGCGCACCTCGGTGCGCCGCACGTACTGCTTGATCTCGTCGTAGGGGGCGAAGGGGAAGTAGGCGACGCGCGCGCCGGCGTAGTAGGCCTCGATGTAGGAGCCGCGCGTCATGAGCTTGGGCGCGGGCGCGAGATTCGCGCGCATCCAGACGCCCACTTCCTTCTCCGGGCTCCAGTACCAGCGGAACCCGCCCTGCCGCACCGGATCGAGCGTCTCGGGGAGCGTGAGGAGCAGCGCCGCGCCGAGCACCCAGGCCTCGGGGTGCCTGCGCGCTCCCTCGGGCAGGCGCGAGGCGATCCGCGCGAGCCCCCCCTCCCGGATCCGCCGGGACACCTCGAGCACGCCGAGGGAAGGCCAGAGGAGGCAGACGGGAACGAGGGGGACGAGGAAGCGCGTCTCGGCGCGAAAGAACGAGAAGGCGAGAAGGTACGCGAGCGGCACGCTGGCCGCCACCCGCTCCCCTCCGGTCCAGGGCTCTCCGCGCCGGAGGAAGATCCCCGCGAGGCCGAAGGCGGTGAGGGCGATCCCGATCACGACCGGCACGTGGACGGCGAGATCGGCGAGCGCCGAGACGTAGTCGCGCGCGAAGCCCATCGGGTGCCGGAGGATGGTGCCGCCGAGGCTGAAGGGCTTGACCTTCGATTCCTTCGGCTCCTTCCTCCCCGCCTTCGCCGCGTCCCCCTTCGCCCTGGGCGCCGGGTAGAGCCACCGCTCCCGCGCGAGGGGATCCTTCGTGTGGGCCGAGACGAAGTTCACGCCGCCCTTCGCCGAGAGGGTCCACACGCCGGTCCGGGCATGTGTGATCGCCATCTGCGGGAACGCTCCCGCGAGGAAGAAGATGGCGACGACCACGCCCAGGCCCAGCGCGCGCGGGACAGCGCGGCGCCGCCACAGGGCGGGGATCCCGATCCAGCCGCCGAACACGGCGAGAAGCCCCATCGCCTCAGGCCGGTTGAGGCACGCCACTCCGACCGAAAGCCCGAAGACGGCGGCGGCCATGGCGCTCCGGCGCGCGAGCAGCGCCAGGCCGGCGAGGATGGCGAGGGCGAAGAAGAAGGTGTAGGTGGACTCGGTCATGACCCGCGCACCGTAGCGCGCGAGCCAGGGGGTGAACGCGGCGAGCGCCGCGGCGATCCGCGCTGCGGGGCGCCCCAGCGCCGGGGGCGCTAGCCGGCGGACAAGTAGATAAACGAGTGGAATGGTGGCGGCGCCGTAGAGGACCGACGTGATCTGCCCCGCCAGCTCCAGCGCCCCGGCGTCCGCCGCCGGTCCGCGCCACGCCGCCTGAGGAAGCAGCCGCGCGACGAAGGCCATCGAGAGCGAGTACACGGGCGGGATGAAGGCGTCGAAGCCCCGGTCCAGACGCCCTTCGACGAAGGCGCGGGCCATGGGGACGTACCAGCCCACGCCGTCGCCCGTGATCCGGTTCGTGAAGCCCGCGAGCAGCGCGCGGACCGCCAGCCCCGCCGCCGTCCACGCCGCCACCCAGGCCGCGTCGCCCCGGCCCCCGTTCGCCGTCTCGGTCATTGCGACCCGTCGGAAGGAGCCGCCGCGGGCGTCGGGCCGGGATCGAGCGGGACGCGCGTGTACGCGCCGCCACGCGGGCGCAGCCGGGGCCACATGCGGAACATGTCCCGGATCGTCTCGAGGATGATCTTCGACTTGCCGCCGCTTCCCGTCCCGTACTGCCGCGGCATGTGCTCGATCACGACGCCCCGGATCGTCATCCCCCGCCGCAACGCGCGGATGCACAGCTCCGCGTCGACGAAGGCGCTCGTGGTCTCCAGCGGCATGCCCTCGAGCACCCGGCGGTGGATCAGCTTCACCGAGTTCACGTCGCCGATCGTCACGCGGTACAGCACGCGGATCAGGAAGTTGTAGACGTAGGACTGCCGCTTGCGGCGGCCCGGATCGTTCCGGATCTCGCGCCACCCCACGACCATGTCGGCCAGCGCCGCCGCGGGGAGCATCCTGGGGAGCTGGGATGCGCGGATCTGGCCGTCACCCGGGATGGAGTAGACGAGATCGCCCTGCGCGCCGAGGTACAGCTCGCGGATCGTCCAGCCGAAGCCCCGGTTCACGTCGTGGTGGACCACGCGCAGGCCGCGGATCTCATGGGCGAGCTTGTCGAGGATCTCCCCCGTGCTGTCCCGGCTCGCGTCGTTCACGACGAAGACCTCGTAGCGCGGGGTGATCCCTTCGGCGACGTGGGCCGCCTCCCGCACCACCGACTCGATCGACCCGGCGTCGTTGTACGCCGGGATGATGATGGAGAGGTCCGGTCTCACGGGTCTCCTTTCAGGGGGGGGATCTGTTCGGCGCTCAGCTCTTATAGAACGCGCGCACGGCTTCGGCGACGCGGTGCGCCTCGTCGTCGCGCAGCTCGGGGTACATCGGGAGGCTCAGGGTCCGGGCCGACCATGCCTCGGTGCGCGGCATCGCCGTGGGGTGCACCGGGCAGTCCGCGTAAGCGGGCTGGCGGTGAACGGGTTTCGGGTAGTGGATCAGCGTCTCGACGCCGCGGGCGGAGAGGCTCTCGCGGAGCGCGTCGCGCCGCTCGCTCTGGACCGCGTACAGATGATAGACGTGCCGGGCCCCCTTCCGGGGCCAGGGCAGCGCGAGGGCCCCCGCGGTTTCCAGATCGCGCAGCGCCTCGCCGTAGATCACGGCGAGCTGCTCCCGCCGAACCGTCCAGGCGTCCAGGCGGCAAAGCTTCGCGCGCAGGATCGCCGCCTGCATCTCGTCCAGACGGCTGTTGATCCCCGGGAGGTCCGCCTGGTCGCGCCGCGACTGGCCATAGTTGCGCAGGCTCCTGAGACGCGTCGCGAGGGCCTCGTCGTTCGTCACGACGGCGCCCGCGTCGCCGAAGGCGCCGAGATTCTTGCTCGGGTAGAACGAGAAGCAGGCCGCCCGGCCCATCGTGCCCGCGCGCCGCCCCTCCATCGTCGCGTCGTGCGCCTGGCTCGCGTCCTCCACCACGAAGATCCCCCGGCGCGCGGCGAAGTCCAGGATCGCCGGCATGTCAGCCGGCTGGCCGTACAGATGGACCGGCACGATCGCCTTCGTGCGGGGCGTCGCGGCGGCCGCGAGGCAGCCGGGGTCGAGCGTGTGCCCCTCGTCGATGTCCACGAAGACCGGTGTTGCCCCCGCCTGCCGGATCGCCGCGGCGGTCGGGATCGCCGTGGCGGACACGGTGATCACCTCGTCCCCCGGGCCCACCCCCAGCCCCGCCAGCGCCAGCGCGATCGCCTCCGTCCCGGACGCGACGCCCACGGCCTGCGCCACGCCCGTGTGGGCGGCGAACTCCCGCTCGAAGGCCTCCCCTTCCTCCCCGAGGATGAACCAGCCGCGATCCAGCACGCGGGCCACCGCCGCGTCGATCTCGGAGCGCATCGAGGCGATCTGCCGCCGCAGGTCTCCGAAGCGAATGGATTCCGTCACTTCGAAGCCTCCGCCGCTTTCTCCTGTGCTTCGGTCCACGGGTACGGATGATGCCCCGGCGTGACCTTGCAAGGGATGTCGGCCGTGCGCTTCACGATCTTCCCCGGCGATCCCACGACCGCCATGCCGTCGGGAACGTCCTCCGTCACGACGGTGTGGGCGCCGACGAGGCACCGCGCTCCCACCTTGACCCGCGGGAGGATGATCGCGTGAAGCAGGATGATCGTCTCGTCGCCGATCACCGGGGCTTCCAGGTGGCGCCGGCAGGGGGGATGGAGCGAATCGGGGAACGCGGCGTAGGGGTACACGTGCACGCGCTTGCCGAAGACCGTCCCCTGGGA
Source organism: Thermodesulfobacteriota bacterium (assembly GCA_041486365.1). Taxonomy (GTDB): domain Bacteria; phylum JAUYMQ01; class JAUYMQ01; order JAUYMQ01; family JAUYMQ01; genus JBGPLH01. Next base: position 14,889 of record JBGPLH010000037.1, read on the forward strand.
GATGCAGACGGCGTAATGGATGCGCGCGCCGTCGCCGAACTTCACGCGCCCGTCGCTCATGGCGAAGGTGCCGAAGCCGCACCCCTCCCCGAATTCGGTGTACTCCCGGATCATCGCGTCGTGGCCGGTCTGGAGGCGCGGGCCGCTCGTCGTCCCGGCGTAGATCACCGTACCCGATCGGATGATCGACCCCGGGCCGATCTCCGTCGGCGGGTTCTCGTAGGCCGGATCGCTGTAGAAGGCCGCGAGCGGCTCGCCGATGGTAACGTTGGGGCCGATGTAGGCGCCGTCGCCGATCGTGGCGTTCTCGTAGATCGTGGCCCCCGCCGCGACCGTGACGTTCTTCCCGAGCGTCACGCGGTCGTGGACCCGCGCGGCGGGGTCGATGCGACCCAGGTGATCGCGCATGCGCATGGCGTCGCTCATTCCCAGTAGAAGTGCTTGTTCTTCCGGTAGTAGTCCACCGTCCGGCGCAGCCCCTCGCGGATCGGCGTCCGGGGCGCCCAGCCCAGACGCGTCCGGATCTTCGTGATGTCCGAGTAGAAGTCCCCCGGCTCCTGCGCCTGCCGCTCGGGCGTGAAGGGGGCGAACTCCCAGCGCCCCGTGCCGGCCACCTCGATCAGCGCCTTCGCCAGCTCGAGGAACGTCGTGGGCGTGTCGACGCCGACGTTGAAGATCTCGCCGGCCGCGTTCTCGTGCGCGCCGGAGATCAGGATCGCCTCCACGCAGTCGTCCACGTACAGGAAGTCCCGCAGGATCTTCCCGTCCCCGAAGATGCGGATCGTCTCGTTGTCGATCGCCAGCCGCACGAACCAGTTCGCCACGCCGAAGCGCGAGTGCCGCATCTGCGCCCGCGCCCCGTAGGTGTTCGTGATGCGGAGCATCACCGATCGGATCCCGTGGGTATCGTTGTACACCTGGATGATCTTCTCGGCCGTGAGGTTGGAGATCTCGTAGATCCCCTTGGGGTTCGTCGGCGCGTCCTCGCTCACGGGGAGCGTCACGGAGGGGCCGTACTGCCCGCGCGTGCCCGTGTAGATCACCCGGGCCCGCGGGTTGCGGCGGCGAACCGCCTCCATCACCACGGCGGTCCCCTTGATGTTCATGTCGATGTCGGGGAAGGGGTCCTGCAGGCTCGTCAGGTGGCAGACCTGCCCCGCGAGGTGGAAGACGAAGTCCTTGTCCCGCACGAGCCAGTTCATCGCGTTCGGGTCGCGGATGTCGCAGTAGTTCACGAAGACCCTCTTCTTCACGGGCTCGAGATTGAAGAGGTTCCCGCCGTAGTCCGGGATCATCGCGTCGGCCACAGTGACGTGGGCTCCCAGCTCGACGAGCGCGATGGCGAGGTTGGACCCGATGAACCCGCACCCGCCGGTGATCAGCGCGTTCCGGCCGGCGTAGCGTTC
>JBGPLH010000038.1:0-16259 GCA_041486365.1 Thermodesulfobacteriota bacterium
ATCTCCTGGGCGGTGTCGCGGTAGGCAATCATCATCCGGAGACCTGCATGACCGACGTCACTCCCGCCCCCGATCCCCCCTGCGTCCGCTGCGGCGCCCCCGCGCCCGTCGCCTGCCTCGCGTGCACGCGGCCCGTCTGCATGGCCTGCGCGCTGCCGGCGCCCTCCAGCGCCACCACGCTCCACGACCCCACCGACACGAACGCCTACTTCTGCTCCTTCCGTTGTCAAGAGATCTACCTCGACATTCACCGGCAGTAGGGCGGGCGTCCCGCCCCTGCGGCGCGGCGCCGGAAGCGCCCCTTCCGGGAATGGTGCCGCCGCTCTTTCCCTGTGGATGACGCGCCCTCTCCTCTCCCGGATCGTTTCCTCGCTACTCATGCTGTGGATAACCTGTGGAGGAGCTGCGGATGAGTCCGGGAGTGAGGCGCGCTGTCCGCCGGGCGGAGGGTCTTTTTCATCTGTGGAAGAGATCGCACCGGATGCGTGAATGTTCTTCCACAGGCAGAACACCGTTTCAGCCGATTGTGCACCAAGTGGGGACGGCCTGTGGAGCCGAAGGGGAATGCCTGTGCACGCGCCCCCGCAGGATGCGTTGACAGGCGAGCCTGACGGGTGAGTCGGGAAAGATGCTTTCAGATCCCCAGGAACCGCTTCGGGTTCTCGACCTCGATCAGGTGCCGCTCCCCGGGCGAAAGACCGAGCCGATCGAGATAGGCAAGAGCTGCGTCCTGGGGCCAGAAGGGGAAGTCGGAGCCGAGCATCACCCTGTCGACGCCGAACCTGCGGATCGTGGCGGCCACCTGCGTGGGCTCGTCGGGGTAGAAGACTTTCAGGATCGCCACATCGAGCCAGACGTCGGGATTGGCCTTGATGGCGGCCTCCAGGCGCTCGGAGTGCTGGGATCCGAGGTGCGCGGCCACGAGCTTGAGCCCCGGGTGCTCCTCGATCAGGCGGCAGAGCTTCTCGTTCGTGAGGAAGTTCGACTGCTCCTCGCCGCGGAACCGGAACTCGGTCCGGTGATCCGGGTGGATCAGGACTGCGAGCCCCTCCCGCGTCGCGCGCTCGTAGAGCCGCCGCGCCTCGGGTCCCAGGGGCGCGAACCCCTGCATCGTCGGGTGCAGCTTGATTCCCAGGAAACCGTACTCGTCCCTGAACCGCTTGATCTCGTCATCGATATCGGCCGCCGGCGCCATCGGGTGAATCCCGCCGAAGGCCGAGAGCCGCCCGCCGGACCTGCGCGCGACCTCGGACGTCCAGAGGTTCACCTTGCGCATCGCGTCCGGCCGCGTGACGACCGCCTGGATCACCGATTGCCTGATCCCCGCCTCGTCCATCCGCCGGAGCAGGTATTCCGGCGTCCCGTCCTCGGAGATCTCGATACCCGCGAGCCCGTGCGCAGCCCGGAACGCGCGGATGTTGGCCAGCGCGCGCTGGGCGACCTCGCGCTCGTAGACGTGCACGTGGATGTCGATACGGTCGGTCAAGACGCTCTCGCGGGATTGCCGGTGAGATGGACTTGAGAGGGCGAAGCTCCTGCTGAGCCCGATGCGAGGTGGGCTCGCCAGGAGGCTCGCCCTCCCACGGGCCTTGATCGTCCCTTGGCTACAGCTCGAACATCTCCGCCAGGAACCGCCCGACGCCTTCGCCATCCTCGTGGTCGATCACGCGATCGGCCACGGCGAGGAGATCGGGCGGGGCGTCGCTCATGGCGATGGCCAGCCCCGCGTCCTCGAGCATCGAGAGGTCGTTCCGGTGATCGCCGATGGCGATCACGTCGGAGGGGCCCAGCCCGAATCGTTCCATCACGAACCGCATGCCGGCCCCCTTGCCGCCTGCGAGCGAGTGGACATCGGTCGTGTGGAAGTCGAACTCGCGGAAGCCTGGGATCGTTCCCATCGGGAAGCGCTCGACGTAATGCTCCTGCTCCAGGCCGTCGAGGAAGTCGAGCACCGCGCGGTCATCCTCCCCGCCGGGCGTGAAGATGGAGAGTTTCGTCACCGAGCGCCGCGGGAGGTCCTCGAAGCGGTAGACCTCGCGGATGTTCTCCATGCGCCCGTAGAATTCCGCCTGGAAGTCGTAGCGGGGCGGGAGCGTGACCTTCTCGTCCTGGTGGAAGATGAAGTAGAAGAGGGCGTGGGCGTGGGCGATCTCGAGGAGGCTCGAGGTCACGCTGTCGTCGATCGTCTCGTGGCGGAGCCATTCCCGCGTCGCCGGCTCGTACACGACGGCCCCGTTGTAGCAGATCCAGGGCGTGCGGAGGGCCAGATCCGCCACGGCCTTCTCCGTGGCGCACACGGACCGCCCCGTGGCCACGAACACGGGGACGCCCCGGGCGTGGAGCCGATCGAGCACCTCCCGCGTGCCCGGGCAGACCCGCCCCTGCTCGTCGAGAAGCGTCCCGTCCAGGTCCGTGAAGACCGCCTTGAAGTCGCCCATCGTGCCTTTCCGTGGCGTGCGGCGCGCCGGCGGTGCGCCCTCCCGGACCCGTCCGATGCCTCCGTTGCCCTCCGGTCGCATGTCGCGCCCGCGCCCGCCGATAGGGTATAAGGGATGCGCCCCGGGCTGTCCACGCCCGGCCATTCCCCTGACGCCGCCCAGGAACTCGGGAGATGCGAGCCGTGCCCTCGAGCGACCCAGCCCCGCCTGCCCCGCGGATGGACCCCGCCATCCTGGCGTCGCGGCGCGCGCGGTTCATTGACCGGATAGGGGACGGCGTCTGCGTGTTCCCCGGCCCCCACGAGGCGCTCCGCTCGGGCGACGTCCACTACCGCTTCCGGCAGGACTCCGATCTCCTCTACCTCACCGGCTTCGAGGAGCCCGACACCGTCGCCGTCCTCGCGCCGGGCCACCCGCGCACCCGGTTCGTCCTGTTCGTGCGTCCCCGCGATCCCTCGGCCGAGACCTGGACCGGCCGTCGATCGGGTGTGGAGGGCGCGGTCGAGCGCTTCGGCGCCGACGCCGCGTACCCCGTCGGCGATCTCGACAAGGTGCTGCCGGGGCTCATCGAGGGGAACGAGGCGCTCTACTATCCGCTGGGGCGCGACAGGGCCTTCGACGCGCGGATCACCGACTGCCTGAACGATCTCCGCGCCCGCGTGCGCGCCGGTGTCGCAGCGCCGGGCCGCGTCGTCGATCCGCGCGCGATCCTCCACGAGATGCGCCTGGTCAAGGCGCCGGAGGAGATCGATCTTCTGAGGCGCGCAGCGGAGATCACGCGGGAGGGGCACCTCGCGGGGCTCGCGGCGATCCGCCCGGGCGCCATGGAGTATGAGGTCGAAGCGGCCATCGAGTACACCTTCCGCCGCCGCGGGGCGGAGGGGCCGGGCTATCCGACGATCGTGGGCTCGGGTCCCAACGCGACGATCCTTCATTACATCTCGAACAACCGTGAGATCCGCCCGGGCGACCTAGTGCTCGTGGACGCGGGCGCGGAGCTGGATCATTACACCGCGGACGTGACACGGACCTATCCCGCGGGCGGCCCCTACACGTCTCCCGCGCGCGACATCATGGCGGCGGTGCTTGCGGCGCAGGCCGCGGCCATCGCGGCGGTGAAGCCCGGCGCGCACTTCGACGACGTGCACCAGGCGGCGCTCCAGTCCCTGGTGCGGAGCCTGATCGATCTGAAGCTCCTCGCGGGCGATCCCGAGGCGCTGATCAAGAGCGAGGCCTACCGGCCCTTCTACATGCACCGGACCAGCCACTGGCTCGGGCTGGACGTGCACGACGTCGGGGCCTACCGGAAAGACGGGGAGTCGCGCCGGCTCGAGCCCGGCATGGTGCTCACCGTCGAGCCCGGGATCTACGTCGCCCCCGACGCCGACGCGCCCGCGAGGCTGCGCGGGCTCGGCGTGCGCATCGAGGACGACGTGCTGGTCACGGCATCAGGGCGCGAGGTCCTCACCGAGGCCATCCCCAGGGCGATCGACGCGATCGAAGAGCTCGTCCCCTTGGTCTGATCGACTGGCCTGATCGCCCCACGTCCCGCGCGAGAGAGAACCGTGTCCGACATCGACCTCCCGTCGATCCTCGCGGTGACGCTGCGGGTGGCGGCGCTCGCCACGCTGCTCGCGGCCATCCCGGCGGTTCCCCTGGCGCTCCTCCTCGCGCGCCGCGAGTTCCCGGGGCGCGGGCTCCTCAACGCGACGCTCAACCTCCCGCTCGTCCTGCCCCCCGTCGTGATCGGCTACCTCCTCCTCGTGCTGCTCTCGCGCGAGGGGCCGGCGGGGGCCATGCTCCAGCATCTCTTCGGCGTGCGGCTGATCTTCACCTGGGTCGCGGCCGCCTTCGCGGCTGCGGTGATCGCGTTTCCACTCATGCTCGGCGCCATGCGAATTGCCTTCGAGGGCGTGGACCGGCGGCTCGAGGATGCGGCGCGCACGCTCGGTGAGCCGCCGCTGCGCGTGTTCAGGCGGGTGACGCTGCCGCTCGCGGCGCGGGGCCTGGCGGGGGGCATCTGCTTGGGCTTCGGGCGCAGCCTCGGCGAGTTCGGCGCGACGCTCATGGTGGCCGGGAACATACCGGGCAGGACGCAGACGCTCGCGCTCGCGATCCACCAGGAAGCCGAGCTCGGGCGCGACGCGCAGGCGGGAATCCTGGTGCTCGTGGCAATAGCGATCGGGCTGGCGAGCACATGGGGCGTCGAGCGGATCGCCGCCTCCCGCGCGCGGGGTTCCGGGGAGCGCCGGTGAGGCTCGATGCGCGGATCCGCAAGCGCGTGGGTTCGCTCCAGCTCGACGTGATCATCCGGACCGACGACACCGTCGCCCTGTTCGGCCCGTCGGGCGCGGGGAAATCGACGGCGATCGCCTGCCTGGCGGGGCTCGCGCGCCCCGACGAGGGCCGGGTGGTCCTCGATGGCGAGACGCTCTTCGATTCGGAGCGGGGGATCGACGTCCCGCCACACGCGCGCGGAGTGGCCTGGGCGTTCCAGGACCATCGCCTGTTCCCCCACCTCGACGTCCGCGCCAATCTCTGCTTCGCGCCGGGAGCGGATCGGGGCAAGCGGATGGAGCGGGTGATCGACACTCTCTGCCTCGTCTCCCTCCTCGATCGGGCGCCGGCCGATCTGTCGGGCGGCGAGCGGGCGCGGGTTGGCCTGGGCCGCGCGCTGCTCTCGCCGGCGAGGCTCGCGCTCCTGGACGAGCCCACGGCGGGGCTCGACGCGGCCATGCGCATGCGCGCGCTGGCGCTCGTCCAGGAAGCGGCGTCGGGCTGGGGCAAGGCCGTCGTGTACGTCTCGCACTCGCCCGGCGAGGTCCATGCCGTGGCCGATCGGGTCATCGCGATCGACCGCGGGCGCGTGATGGGGGAGGGCGCGCCGATGAACGTGCTGACGGCGGGGCCGGTGCTCGCCCTCTGGCGGGAGGAGGGCTTCGAGAACGCTTTCGAGGGGATTGCGGAAGGCGACGGCGTGCGCGCGGGCGGCGCGCTGTGGCGCGCGGGGCGCAGCGACCTCCGCCCCGGCGAGAAGGTGACGCTGGGGCTTCCCGCCTCCGACGTGATCCTCGCGCGCGAGCGTCCCGAGGCGCTCTCGGCGCGAAACGTGCTTCCCGGCGAGGTAGCGCGCGTCACGGGCTCGTCGGAGGTGGTGATCGCCACGGTGGATGTGGGCGGTATCCTCCTCGCTGTGGAGCTCACGCCCGCCGCGACCAGGGAGATCGGCATCGCCGCGGGCGCGCGCGTCTGGGTGATCGTGAAAGCCACGAGTCTGCGGCTGACACGGTCGGGGTAAAGCCCCCGGCGGGTGGGGCCGTTGGGAGGGCCGCGCTCAGATCGACCTTTCTCGGCCCGTGCTTTCGCACGGGACCTCGGGCGCGGCCTCAGCAGCATCACGAAAATTGGGTTGAGGCCCGACGGAGTCGGGCCCTCCCAAACCGATGCGACGACATATCTCCCATTGATCAGGAGGGATTGAATGCTCGACGAACATTCCCGGCTCCGACCCGCACTCCGGATCGTGCTCGCGATCCTGCTCATCCTTACGGCGCCGTTCTCCGGCGCCGCGCAGGAGACCGACAGGGCCATCATGGTCGCCGGGGCCGCGAGCCTGCAGCCCGTGCTGAAGCGCATCGGACGCGCGTTCCAGTACAAGGCCAAGGCGGAGGTCACCGTCACGCTCGGCAGCTCCGGCAACCTGCGGCGCCAGGTCGAGTCCGGCGCGCCCATCGACGTGCTCGTCACGGCGGACGCCCGCATGCTCGACGAGATGGCGAAGAACGGGCGCATCACGGACCATCGAGATGTCGCCACGAACACGCTCGTCCTGATCGTCCCGGCGCGGTCGAAGCGAAAGCCTTCGAGCCTTGCGGCGCTCGCGGGGCCTGAGATCAAGCGAATAGGCATCGGCCAGCCCGACTACGTGCCGGCGGGGGCTTATGCGAAGTTGGCGCTCGAGGCGGCGGGAGTCTACGAGAAGGTGAAGCCGAAGCTCGTGTTCGGGGAGGACGTCCGGCAGGTGCTCACCTACGTCGCGCGCGGCGAGGTGGACGCGGCTTTCGTGTACAGGACCGACGCGCGCGGACGCAAGGACGTGTCCGTCGCCCTCGAGCTGCCGCCGCCCAAGAACGGGCCGATCACCTACGGAGCCGGCGTGACGTCCCAGGCCTCGGACCCCGCGCTCGCCCGCGCCTTCGTCGAGTTCATGGCGAACGAGGCGCAGTTCATCCTGCGTGAGAACGGCTTCGGGCCGGCGCCGGGAGCCCCGAAATCGTCTTCCGACGGGGAGCGTGATTGAAGGGGAGGACGAGGCTCTCGCGAAGCCGAGCTCAGGTGGACTTGCCCAACGGGAACACGGATTTCGCCGGCTTCGATTTCATCTGCATGTGCAGGACCGACGCGACCAGGGGGGAGAAGGCGATCGCGTAGAGCAGCCAGGGCAGGATCAGAAACCAGACGCGCGCCCGCCCGGGCCTGACGGGAAACCGGGCGCGCACGCCGGCATAGCTCGCGAACGACGACCAGAAGGGAAAGACGATCAGCACGAGCGTCCAGAGGCTCGCCTGCGTCCAGGCCGCCCGGAAGCTCGGGAAGACCGCCGTCTGCGCGAGGGCGAGGATCAGCGCCGGCAGCGCGAGGACGAGCCCCGACCGGACGTAGATCTCCCTCGACGTGCCCATGTCCGCTTCCGGCGCGCCGGACCACCGGGCGCGCAGGCGGAACCACCAGGTCCCCACCGTCCAGAAGATCGCCGCCGCCAGGATCGCGGTGAGCGCCGCATGGCCCCAGAATTTCCACCAGTCGACCGAGACCGAAGCCAGGAAGGGCATGCTGCGCCGGGGCTCGATCCCGCGCGCCTTCAGCACCAAGCGAAGACCCGCCAGGTGCTCGAGACGTGTGATGCCGGCTCCGAACCCGTAGACGATCAGGGCCGCCACAAGAGAAGCCCGAGCCCCGGGCGATCGCCCCGGAGCGAAGAAACGCCGCGGGCGCAGGAAGAGGTCGAAGAGATCGACGGGCATCATTCCGAAGGCGTCCATCCCGCGATGGGAACGGGGATCCCGTAGACCACCGCTTCCTTCACGCGCCGGGCCTCATCGAACACGACGCGCGCTCCCTCGCCGGGAAGGAGCCCGCCCGGGGCCGGCTTCCGGAAGTCGAAACGCGCGTTCGAGAAGGTGACGACGTGCAGGTTGCCCTCGCGGCGGTAGGCGCGCCGGACGAAGCTCGTGACGTCCATGTAGAAACGAACGGGGGAGAGCCGGGCCGCCGCGTCGACGAACTCGTTCGCGGGGGGCTTGGAGATCGAGCGCACCCGAAGCGGCCCGCCGTCCGCCGGCCGGACGAAGCAGTGCCAGAACGCCCCCTCGCTCTCGGCGAACATGGACCAGACGAGGAGCCGGCTCCCGGCCGGAAAGCCCTCGATCTTGTCCGCCCGGATTCCGTCCTGCTCCAGCGCGGCCTCGAACCGCTTCCACGCCATGCGCTTGGAGATCCTGGCGACGGCGATCATGCCGAAGGACGTCGCCATGGCGGCGCTGCAGAGCGCGCGGCTCCAGGCGGCGTCGAGGAAGAAGGAGACGGCAAGCGAGATCCACAGGGTGAAGACGAAGGGGTAGTTCCGGAAGGAGATGAGCGCCCAGGAGAATTTCCGATCGGTGTAGGGCGCGAGGATCATCGTGCCCCAGCTCGTGATCAGATCGTAGAAGATGTGAAGCAACATGCCGAGCACGACCAGGGCGAGATAGAAGCCGAATCCGCCGGGCGGGCCGAAGGCGTAGAGCAGGCCCGCGAGCGCGGGGGCAAAGAGCGGGATGCCGAGGAACGAGTGCGTGAGGCCCCGGTGCCCCGTGAGGTAGGCGTAGCGCCCGCGGAGCAGCAGGGCGATGTCGAAATCGGGAAAGAGGGCGCCCAGCGTGAGCGCCGCCGTCGCGGCCTCGCGCGTCGGGCCGTCGAAGGCCGCGCGCGCGATGAGCGCGCCCGTCACGCCGTGGGTGATCAGATCCATCCGATCTCCGGAGCGCTCTCGATTGAAGGGCGCAACGGCAGCGTACCCTAAAGGATGGGGCCTGAGAAGGGGCGACCGCCGGCGGTGCGGGACCCGGACGGGCGCGGGACGAGGGCCCTCGGACGCGGGATCCGGCGTAGCCTCGCCCCGTCCTTTCGTGCATGATGCCGCGCAGGCACGGAAGGCGAATCGTGGTTGCTCACAATGAGGAGGATCCTCATGTCGATGCAGAAGCGGGCCATGGCGGAGTTCATCGGCACTTTCTGGCTCGTCCTCGGTGGCTGCGGCGCCGCGGTGCTGGACGCCGCCTTCCCGGAGCTCGGGATCGGCTTTCTTGGTGTGGCGCTGGCCTTCGGCCTCACGGTGCTCACGATGGCCTTTGCCATCGGACACGTCTCCGGCTGTCATCTGAACCCGGCCGTCTCCGTCGGCCTGTGCGCGGGCGGGAAGTTCCCCGCGTCCGATCTGGCGCCCTACATCATCGCCCAGGTGCTCGGCGCAGTCGCGGGCGCCGGCATGCTCTACGCCATCGCGAGCGGGAAGGCGGGTTTCGACCTCGCCGGGGGACTCGCGTCCAACGGCTACGGCGAGCACTCACCAGGCGGATACTCGATGCTCGCCGGGCTCGTATGCGAGGTGACGATGACCTTCATGTTCCTGACGATCATCCTCGGCGCGACCGACAAGCGTGCACCGGCGGGATTCGCGCCGATCGCCATCGGCCTCGGGCTGACGCTGATCCACCTGATCAGCATCCCCGTGACCAACACCTCGGTGAACCCCGCGCGCAGCACGGGACCCGCGCTGCTCGTCGGCGGCTGGGCGCTCTCGCAGCTCTGGCTCTTCTGGGTGGCGCCGATCGTCGGCGCGGTGCTGGCGGGTTTCGTGTATCGCACAGTGTTCGCAAGCCGCGATTGAGCGCGGAAATTATTGGAGAGGCCGCCTACCGGATCCGCCTCGCGCGCGCGGAGCGGCGGGGACTGCCGTTGCGTCTGCGCGTGTTCATGCGCCTGGACCTCGGCGAAGCGCCGTTCGGGCCTCGGGCTGGATGCGGGGCCGTCTAGCGGACCTTCCGCAACACCCGCCCCGCCGCCGCCCCGTTGAACCGTCCGCGCGAGACGACCGGCTTGCCGTTCATGATCACGGTCTCGATCCCGCACGGCGCGATATCGGGGTGGTCGAAGTCGGCGTCGCAGCCCACGCCGGCGGGATCGAAGAGCACGAGATCGGCCGCCTGGCCCTCGCGCACGTGCCCGCGATCCCGCAGCCCGAGCCGCTCGGCCGGCGCGCCGGTCATCTTCCGCACCGCCTCCTGCAGCGTGAAGAGCTTCTCCTCGCGGACGTAGCGCCCCAGCACCCGCGGGAACGTGCCGAAGCTCGCCGGGTTGTGCGCGCCCCGCGAGACCAGGATGGTGTCCGTCTCGAAGACGTTCAGCGGGTGCGCCATCACGCGGCGCAGCGGCTCCTCGTTCTCCGCGTCCCCGCTGTAGGTGTGCACCATCACGCGCGCCCGCGCGTCGCTCGCCACCGTGAGGCGGAAATAGGCCGAGTACGGGTCCGTGCGCAGCTCCTCAGCGATCGCATTGAATCGCATCCCCTCGAAGCGGGCGTACTCGGGGCATGCGGCCCAGAGCAGCTGCACGTGCTCGAAGCCGATCCCGAGCAGCCACCGGAGGACCCTCCACTCGAGCCTGAGCCGCGCGCACACGCTCGCGCGCCCGAGCTTCGACACCAGCTCCTCCTGGGCCCAGGCGGGGTAGATCACGCGGATCGTCGTGTTCCCGCCCGTGTAGGGAAAGCAGTCGAAGCCCACGTCGATCCCCCGGTCCTTCGCACGCTCGATCTCCGCGATCACTGTGCCCGCGGTGCGCCAGGTGCGGGACCCCACGAAGATCAGGTGCGAGATCTGGAGCCGCGCCCCGCTGCGCCCGGCCACGCCGAGGATGTCGCGCACCGCGCGCAGGTTGTGATCGACCCAGCGGAAGGGATTCACGGGGTAGAAGGGCGAGATCCAGGAGTAGGCCTTGAGGTGCGACGTGAACAGCCGCCCCCGATCGGCCACGACCTTCGCGAGATCGGCCAGCTCGTCGAGATCCGCGAACATCCCCGGTGCGTAACCGAGCCCGGTCGAGAGCCCGACGGCCCCCTCCTCGAGCGCGTCTCGCACGAGGCCGCGCATGGTGTCCCGCTCGGCGGGCGTGGGACGGCCGAGGGGATTCTCCATGGCCGACAGCCGGATCGATCCGTGCCCCGCGAGGTGCGCGACGTTGATCGAGAGACCGCGGCTCTCCAGGCAGCCGAAGAATCCGTCGACGCCGGACCACTCCCAGGGGATGGGACGATCGCGGAGCATGTCGCTTGATTCGTCGAGCCGATCGGTGTGGCCGGGACGGATCGGCGCGGGCGAGAAGCCGCAGTTGCCCGTGACGATCGTGGTGATTCCCTGCTCGACGAGAGGCCGAAGGATCGCGCCGTGGTCGCGCTGCGGGAGGATCCAGTCGGAGTGGGAGTGGATGTCGATGAAGCCGGGGGCGATGGCGAGGCCCGTGGCATCGATCACCTGGCGGGCATGGATCTCCGGGGCGGGGGCCTGGCCCTCGGAGGCGATCACCGCGGCGATCCGGTCGCCGTCCACGAGCACGTCGCCCGCGAAGGGCTCGGCGCCGGTCCCGTCGACGATCGTCCCGCCGCGCAGGTGGAGATCAACGTCCATTCAGGAGACGTCCCCGCACTGCGCCTGCTGCCGCAGGAGGTGATCGGCCAAGACGAGGGCGACCATCGCCTCCACCATGGGCACCGCGCGGGGGAGCACGCAGGGATCGTGGCGCCCCGTGGCGCGGAGCTTCGCGCGGTGCCCGGACGTGTCGACCGTCTCCTGCTCGCGGAGGATGGTGGCGGTGGGCTTGAAGGCCACGCGGACGATCAGATCCTCGCCGTTCGAGATGCCGCCCTGCACGCCGCCCGAGCGGTTGGACTTCGTGCGGACCCGGCCGCCGCGCGCGACGAAGGGGTCGTTGTGCTCGCTCCCGAGCATGGTCGTGCCGGCGAACCCCGACCCGATCTCGAACCCCTTGCTGGCCGGCAGCGACAGGAGCGCCTTCGCGAGATCGGCCTCGAGCTTGTCGAACACGGGCTCGCCGAGCCCCAGGGGCATGTTGCGCGCGACGAGCTCGACCACGCCTCCCACCGAGTCGCCGGATTTGCGCACCTTCTCGATGAAGGCGATCATCTTCTCCGCCGCCGCCTGATCGGGGCAGCGGACGATGTTACGCTCCACGTCCGACATCCGGACCTTCGACGGATCGACCGCGGCCTCGATCGTGTGCACGCGCCGGACGTAGCCCACGATCTCCGTCTTCGCGCGCAGCCGGAGGAGCTTCCGGGCGATGGCACCGGCCGCCACGCGCCCCACCGTCTCACGTGCGCTCGACCTGCCGCCGCCCATCCAGTTCCGGATGCCGTACTTCGCCTGGTAGGTGAAATCCGCGTGGGAGGGGCGGAAGAGGTCCTTCATGGGCGCGTAGTCGATGCTCTTCACGTCCTTGTTCCAGACGAGGATCGAGATGGGCGTGCCGGTCGTCTTCCCCTCGAAGACGCCCGAGAGAATGTGCGCGACGTCCTCCTCCTGCCGCTGGGTGACGATTCGGCTCTGACCCGGGCGCCGCCGGTCGAGGTCGGCCTGGATCTCCTCGGGCGCGATCGGGAGCCGCGGCGGACAGCCGTCCACCACGACGCCCACGCCGCCGCCGTGCGATTCGCCCCAGGTTGTCACCCGGAAGAGATGTCCGAAGGTGGAGCCCATGCGGGATGTCTCCGTGAAAGGCCCGATCGGGGAGGGAAGGGCGGGTCGGGCGCGGACTGTGCGGCAAGGATAACAGAGTCCGGGGCGGCGTTCATCCACCGCCCTGTCATTGTGGGGTCAGGCATGACTTATTGACTTGTTGGGTTCAGATCACATCGCTTCCAGGGCGCTTCGATCATAGCTCGGCTGCTAGTCGCCGAATGTCGCGCACCGCCCCGGGCGTGGACGAGAGCGGCGGGGCTCCGGCGAATGATCGGCGGCTCATGCGAGCCACGCCGAAAAGTCAATAAGTCATGCCTGACCCCAAGTGCGGGGCCTCAGTCCGCCGCGTGGGCCACGGGTGCGGCCTTCTGGCGCGCGCGGCGGGCGCGCAGGGTCTCCAGGACCGGCGGGATGAGGGAGACCACGATGATCCCGAGGATGACGGACTCGAAGTTGCGCTTCACCCAGGGCAGATCCCCGACCTGGTGGCCCGCGAGCACGAGCAGGAGAACCCAGGCGACGGCCCCCGTCACGTTGAACAGGGCGAAACGCGAGTACCGCATGGTTCCGATCCCGGCGACGAAGGGCGCGAAGGTCCGGATGATCGGGATGAAGCGGGCGAAGATGATGGTCTTGCCGCCGTGCTTCTCGTAGAAGGCCTGCGTGCGAACGAGGTGCTGGTGGTTCAGGAAGCGGCTGTTGATGGAGAACGCCCGGCGCCCCAGATGGTGGCCGATCGCGTAGTTCACCGCGTCGCCGGCGATGGCCGCGACGCAGAGAAGGGGCAGGATCAGGGACAGGTGAAGCACCGAGCCCTCCGTCGCCGTCAGCGCTCCGACGGCGAAGAGGAGCGAATCGCCCGGAAGGAACGGCGTCACCACGAGGCCCGTCTCGCAGAAGACAATGGCGAAGAGGAGCGCGTATACCCAGGGACCGAGCAGGGCGGTCCACTGGTTCAGGTGGACGTCCAGGTGCAGGACGACGTCGAGTGCCTGATGAAGGAATTCCATGAGATGAACCCTAGACGAACATCCCCACGCAGAGCAACGCCACGATGTTCAGGATCTTGATCATCGGGTTGATGGCGGGGCCGGCGGTGTCCTTGTAGGGGTCGCCGACCGTGTCGCCCGTGATGGCTGCCTCGTGGGCCAGAGAGCCCTTGCCGCCGAGGTTGCCCAGCTCGATGTACTTCTTGGCGTTGTCCCATGCGCCGCCGCCGGTGGTCATCGAGATGGCCACGAACAGGCCGGTCACGATGCTCCCCACGAGCGCGCCGCCCAGGGCCTGCGGGCCGAGGAGGAAGCCGATGAGGAGCGGCGCGGCGATCGGGATGAGCGCGGGCACGATCATACGCTCCAGCGCCCCCTTGGTCACGATGTCCACGCAGCGCGAGTAGTCGGGCTCCGCGCGTCCCTCCATGAGCCCCTCGATCTCCTTGAACTGCCGCCGCACCTCGACCACGACGAGCCCCGCGACCTTCCCCACCGCCTCCATCGCCTCGCTGGCGAAGAGGTAGGGGAGCATCCCGCCCAGGAAGAGCCCGATGAGGACGCGGGCGTCGTCCAGCCTGAACTCGACGTGGACCCCTTTCTGCGCGAGGGAGGAGGCGAAGGACTCGAAGAGCACGATGGCCGCCAGGCCCGCCGATCCGATCGCGTATCCCTTCGTCACCGCCTTTGTCGTGTTCCCCGCCGAGTCCAGCTCGTCGGTGATCTTGCGGATCGCCTTGTCCAACCCGGCCATCTCCGCGATGCCGCCCGCGTTGTCGGTGATGGGCCCGTACGCGTCCAGCGTCACCATGATCCCCGTGAGGGAGAGCATCGATGCCGATGCCACGGCGACGCCGTAGATGCCCGCCAGGTGATAGGAGGCGAGGATGCTCGCGGCGATGGCGACGACCGGCGCGAGCGTCGCCTTCATGGAGAGGGCCAGGCCCTGGATGATGTTGGTGGCGTGGCCCGTCTGGGAGGCGTTCGCGATGCTCTTCACGGGCCCGTAGTTGGAGTCGGTATAGTACTGCGTGATGATGAAGATGACCACCGCCAGCGCGAGCCCGATGATCGCCGTGCCGAACACGTTGATGGCGGGGAACGGAAGCTGCCCGCCTAGCATTCTCTCGGTGATCGGGTAGAGGAGCGCCGCGGCCAGGACCGCGCTCACCAGCAGGCCGCGGTACAGGGCGCCGATGATGCTCTGCTTCTTGCCCAGGCGGATGAAGGACGTGCCCACCAGCGACGCGACGATCGAGACGCCGCCGATGGCCAGGGGGTAGAAGAGGGCCTGGGGGACGTCCTTGAACTCCAGCGCGCCGAACACCATCGCGCCCACCATGGTCACCACGTAGGTCTCGAAGAGGTCCGCCGCCATGCCCGCGCAGTCACCCACGTTGTCGCCCACGTTGTCCGCGATCACGGCCGGGTTGCGCGGGTCGTCCTCCGGGATCCCCGCCTCGACCTTGCCCACGAGATCCGCGCCCACGTCGGCTGCCTTCGTGTAGATGCCGCCGCCGAGCCGGGCGAAGATCGAGATCAGGCTTCCGCCGAACGCCAGGCCGATCAGGCTGTCGAGGTCCTTCGTGAAGGCGTAGTAACCCGCCACCCCCAGCATCCCGAGCCCCACGACGAGCATGCCCGTCACGGCGCCGCCGCGGACGGCCATCCGGAGCCCCGCGTCCAGCCCGTTGCGCGCCGCCTCCACCGTCCGGACGTTCGCGCGCACGGAGACGTGCATGCCGATGTAGCCGCACAGGCCCGAGAGGATGGCGCCCACGAGGAATCCGATGGCCACCTTCCAGCCGAGGGCGAAGCCGATGATCAGGAAGAGGATCGTCCCCACCACCCCGATGCTCCGGTACTGGCGCGACAGGTACGCTTCGGCGCCATGCTGGATCGCCAGCGCCACCTTCTGGGCCTTTGCATCGGCGACGGGGAGTGAGGTGATTCGCCAGGCGGACCAGGCGCTGTAGATCAGCGCCAGGACGGCGGTCGTCAGACAGATGGCAAGCATGGGTGTCATCCGTGGCTGTGAGTTTGGAGGCTCTGGATCGCGCGTCGGAAAGAGTGAAGAAACCGACGGATCTCAGGAGGGTGCCTTGCGTTGAGGGCGGTATCTTAGCAGACGGCGCCCAAGCCGCAACCGGAGAGGCAGGCACAGGCGGGCGAGCCGCAGGAATCCTTCAATTTGTTGAAACGATTATGAAAAATCATGATCCGGACCCGGGCAGCCGGGGCCGGCCTGGTTTCGCGGCACCAGCGTGCCGGGCGAATGCGAGGGCAATTTAGATGGGTTGCCGAGCTGCGACGGAAGATCACCTGCGGGCCCTAATAACGATCCGCAAAAGTCAATAAGTCATGCCTGACCCCGCTGCGGCTTCCTTTGTCGGAAGCTGCCGCCGGGCATGTCCGGGCAGCGACAGCCGGATGACCGTCGGCTGTCCGCCCTCGATCTGCCAGGCCGGCATGTTCGCGTTGCTCGTCCAGACGTTCCCTTCCTCGTCCACGTCGATCTCGCGCATGAAGGTGACCCGGTGCGGGAGCGGGAAGACGGTGAACCGCTCGGTCGCCGGCTCGAAACGGATGATCGAGTCGGAGTTCGTCCCGCAGATCCAGACCGTGTCGGTCCGCTTGTCCACGTTCAACGCGTAGGGCATGTCGCCCGGGCCCGTCGGGAGGCTCCAGGCGTGGAACTCCCCGCTCGTCGGATCGAAGCGATAGATCTTCCCCTCCGAGTAGGCGGGAATCCAGAGATGGCCCTTCGAGTCGAAGCGCATGCGCCGTGGGCCGTAGAAGGGTGTGTCCACGATCCGGATGGCGCCGGTGGACGGATCGAGCCGTCCGATCCGGCGGTGGTTGAACTGGCTGAACCAGATCCCGCCGTCGGGCGCGATGTCGATGCCGTAGGCGATCGGGAGCATCTCCGGGTCGGGTGTGGAGAGGTCCATCATGTCGAACGTGCTGCCGGCCCAGATCCAGAAGCCGAGCGTCGAGACGAAGAAGCGCTCCGTCAGGGTGCGCGTGGGCAGGCGGTG